>NZ_JAJRBM010000425.1 GCF_028679455.1 Methanospirillum sp.
ATCAAGGGCAGTAATCGTATCTCCCGGATTCTCTCCTTGATCAACTGCTTCTTTCCAGATCTCGCGAACCTTTTGAGAAATCACAGATAACTGACCTGAATATTTTCCTGACAAAACACCCAGTGCAACACTTGCTCTTGTTATATGAATATCCGGCAGAACAGGGATTTTATCGAGATTCCTGAACATGTCATACCTGGCAGCATCCCGAAGAGTCCTGATCCATATTATCCCGCTCTTTTCTGTGATTATCTTCGGAAAATCATTACTCATATCCTGTTTATCAGTTTTCATATATTCAAGCATCTTCACCACATTCCCCTGGAAACAGGCGATAAAGTTTCTGGGATCTCCTCCCCATCTTTGGGATATCGATACCCCGATATTTCTCCAGTTCTCTGCATCCCTTTTTTTTCTGGTGCAAATCCCGGTATTTTTTAAGTCCAGTGCAACCTGATCGGGTGATTCATGGTAGAGAGCATCAGGTGAGAAGAGATATCTGGTCTTGTCATCCTTGTAAGCTGCCCGGGAAGATTCCCACAGAGCAGGGGTATCACCCTGATGATCTATTGAGAGGGTTAACGTGATAAAAATAATATGTTCCAGGGATCCCGGTATGAGGCCATCAGGAGGAGAATAATCCGGAGGATCCGGGTGAAGCAACAGTTCAGAGGTCTTCTTCACCTGCATGAGACGGACTGCAGCATCTCTGGCTCTTGTGACATCAGGTATGAGAGGCATGTGTATCAAAACCTAGCAGATCTGGATATGAGGAGGATATGGTACTATTTCAATTGAATTGTTTGAACACATATGAGTAGATATCTTCCAGAAGTCTGAGTCCTCCCTGGTATCCGACATATGAACTGTTGAGGATCAGACGTTCCTTTATGGGAACAGATATCGCCAGGAAATTTCCCTGTAACTCTTCTGCCAGTTTTTTCTCGAAAATACTGCCGATTATCAGGGGAGCACCATGGTAATCGGTTCTTCTGATCTCCTCGTGAATTTCGTATCCGTCCCTGGAGAATACAATATCTGTAGAGATCCGGTAGGTAAAATCCCTGAAATATTGCCTGATTGTCTCATGATACTCTTCAGGGGGTTTGTCGGTGATGAATTGGGTCGCCGGAATAAGACCAAAATCATTTACCAGAAATCTCGATACCGCCAGGGCATCCGTGGTACTTGTCACGGTTGAAAAGCGACGGGACATTGTCCTGTTCTCAAGAAAGACATCCGAAGTTCTTTCAATATAATAATAATATTCCTTCTCATGCCTGTCGATGACAGCAGTCACCAGAGAAGGATCGATACCGGCAAATTTTCCTACTACCTGCAGGAACCGGGTTGATTCATATGCTCCGATGGGAAGAACGGGGTAGTGAAGATAAGGAGTCCCAAAGATCTCTTCCAGCTTCTTTACATTGGAAAGGCCTACCCAGGGTGAGACCAGAAGGTTAAATTCAGCCTGTGGTATTCTGTCTATCTCTTCGATACCACGGTTTTCGCCGAATATGGTGTTGGGAGTCAGACCAATCTCCCGGATCAGGTGTTCAAGTTCACGTATATTCCCAATCCAGAAGGGATCAAAAGAAGGAACAGGCCCCCAGATATTAACCAGTCCTTTAATCCTTCCTTTTCCAGGTTTTTTCACCAGGTACTGGGTAATAATCGCATCAACTATCCATTCGTGTCCCTGCAGATTGGTACCTTTGAATCCTGCAGTTTCGACATAGATTACCGGTTTTTCAGATCCTTCAAAGGAGGATACCACCTGGGCAATGTCATCCCCGACGATCTCTGTCGTACATCCTGATAAAACCACAAAGAGATCTCCATCGATCATCCGAAGGGCATTTTCTATCGTTTCTTTAAGACGCCCTTCTCCGCCGAAAACGATCTCGTTCTCGGTAATGTTTGTACAGGGATAAATCTGGGGGGATATGTACCCGGAATCTCCGTTGCTTCCTGCTATACCCCCGGCAAGTTTTGCGGCACAACCCGGTCCTGCGTGCAGAACAGGAACTGCACGACAGATCCCCTGAACGGTCTGCATGGCCCCAAGGGCACACACATAGCGGGGCTGATCGATGATCTTAAGAACCATTATCCTCCCCGGATTTGAGGAAATGGTTATTATTTTGACTGAACCACCAGTCGTTATACGGGAGTTTTACCCGACGGGAAAGGTTTTCGGTGAAACTCCGGTTCGTGACCTTATCAAGGATGGAATATGCAAAATTCAGAAGGCCCTTATACCCGAATATATCGTATTCGTCGTACAGGCAGAGAGCAGGAATACCCAGTTTCATTGCCCATACCGTGGATCCGGTATGCCTGGAGAAGAAGATGTCAGGTTTTGCTGATTTCAGAATATGGATCATCTCATGATTCTGAAGATCACAGACATTCAATGGGAAATCATTCGGGGAATTATGTGCCAGGTGATCGAACGCAGAAGGTATTTTGCCATCATCATATTGTCTGTCAAAATGCCATGCTGCAGAATATACGATCTCTATGCCCAGCTCCTGAAGTGCCCTGCTGGTGTTGAAGTTAAAACCCGGTCCCATCCCTACGACTGCCTTCAGGCCTTTGAGTTTTCTTTTAACCTCCTCTATCTTTGGGAGATACTTCTCTTTTTCTCGAGCCAGGTATGTTTTGATCTCTTCTTCCTTCCCAAGTACCTTCCCGAGTTCGGAGAGCCAACAGTCAAATCCCTCTATGCCATGGGGCTGGAGTGACACCACATAGGGAACCCCGTACAGATCAGATAATCCGTTTCCAAGATATGAACCGAGTGTCCCGCAGGTACTGATAGTTGCTGCAGATTCAGATATTCTTGACAACTGCTCGATCGTCGTATTTGATATCAGGAACAGGGGTTCATAACCGAACTCATGGAATATTTCGGTTATTTCCTTCCGTGCACTTCCGTAGAAATTGATAATATTAATAATATTGCTTTTTTTCTCCGGGGGTTTTACAATGCTGGTTAAGATGGCATGAAAAGCTGCGTCAAATCCTGATGCCCAGATCTTAGTTTTGAAACCTTCACAATAAACAAGGGCTACGGGGATGGGTATAATTCCGCTTACTTCGGATCTGACACTCTCCAGGTCTTCTCCGATAACTCCGCTTACACATGATGCCCCGACAAATATGGCATTCGGCCGGTATCTCCGGTACGTTTCCAGGATCACTTCTTTCAGGTTCTCAGTCGCACCGTAGATGGTATCGGTCTCATCCATATCAGTACAGACATAGCAGGATTTTGAATGGTTCAGTCCGATCTTTGCTGCCAGCTGGTCCTTGGAGTTACTTACCTGCATGGCTGTCACGGCACATCCGGAAGGAGAGTGCTGGATCATTGCGGCATCAACGATAAAACTGAGAATACTGAATGCACAGGCCGCATTGCAGGTACTTGCCTGGCTAAAGCATCGTTCCTTGTCCTGAAGAGTTCCACAACAGGCCTTATGATGCAGGTCCTTTAAGGTTCCGCTATACCCGGTTATTGAACCCAGTCTGTTTTCCCTGGTTTCATGAGCATGTAATTTCGTATTGACTACCATGAAAAATGAAGCCAAGATCCGGATTCGAACCGGAATGTAGCTGATCTGCAGTCAGCCGCGTAGCCACTCCGCCATCTTGGCAAATGTCAGATATGCTAAAACCGTGGATCAGATTGGAACGTGGTTAGTGCATGAAACTCTTCGTTGGTCTTAGCAATCTACAGGTATTCCCTGTTATCTCTTATGTTGTATCCCTATGGATAAATATAGCAGGAATCCGGCAAAATTCTCCGCAGACAATTTTACTGGTACCAATATTGCCGGGATATAAGAGATTAATATGCTGTTTTGACAACATTTTGGATGATAGTCTCATTGAGAAGAGATGAACAAACCCCCAGATATACCACCAGGAATACATCATGAAATTATTAATGTTTGACACTGACGGATTTGCCTACAAAATCCATTCAAAGGGCCTGGAACATGCTGTTTCTGATATATCCGAAGAGGAGTTCGGACCTGGGCTGGTAATTTTTTTGCATGCCGAGGCTGAGGATGAATTATCCCCTGACCGGATGGTAAAAAAAAGTGCAGATAACATCATCTGGCATGCAAAAAAGACCGGGAGAGAGCAGATCGTTCTTCATACATTTGCCCATCTCTCGGATAGCCGGGCAGATCCCGGTATCGCAGAAGGAATACTGTTACATCTTCAGGAGAGACTCAGGAAAAAAGGATATCGAGCAGAAAAAACACCATTTGGTTTTTTTCTTGAGTTCACCATTAAGGTCCGGGGAGAGTCCCTGGCAAAAGTATGGAAATCAATATCATGAACGTCAGTAAGAAAAAAAGAATAAGAATCTCATCGGAACCGAACAGGGTCACCAGACCCGGATCATCTGTACTAATCGCTAAAGATACATGCCCCCGATCTGAACTTGGAAAGATACAGGAAAGAATATTGATAAACTGGTTATTTTTTTGATCTTGTATCCTGACAGATTAATCCCGGATTTTCACGCTAATTCCATGCAGATACTGCATCTTTTTGATTTACCTCCGAGTGTCGGAGAGCGTAATCCTCTTAAATTATTTCTCATATACAAAGCTACATTCTCCATTCGTCAGATCGAAATTCATCATATGAATTAGCCCGATAAGCCAAATTATTCGCGTTTAAAACTGCTCAAAAATGGGTAAATAGAATGAAAAACAAAGAACAGGGTTATTTTAAAATCACCATCGAAACTGGTTGGGGAATACATGAAAAAAGATCTCTGGAGAATTACCCCGAAAAATTTATATGCAGATATATAATCCGGATTCAGGTTTTACATCCTGACTGAGCAGGTAGTATCTGGTGCATTTCCCATCCTTCTTTTGTATCACCAGTCCTTTTTCGATGAACCGTTTCATCGTTTTTGTAACTGAAGGGCCTGATATTCCGAGTTCTTCAGCAAGTTCTCCCCGTGTCAATCCCGGAGAATGAGAGATTCTGGTGAAAATTTCCGATTTAATGAATGAAAACCGGATTGCAAGACTTTTCTGTTCTTCATCGGTATATTTTCCATGATTCTCAAAATAATGGTTGCATCCGGCTTCTGATATAATTTTTATCTTTCTGACATTTTCCATCTGCCATAAATGATACCGCAACGTATTCTCATTACATCCGGAGAGTTCTATCAGTGTCTTGAGATCTATTCCCGGGTGATATTGTATGTATGCATAGATCTGCTGCCTTTTCTCCTGATCCAGGATGGTCTTTTGTGTCAGCCGATGATATCCACTGACTACATATCGTTTGATTCTGTTGAACAATGTCTGAACTGCATAACCACCCGCGATATTTTGAGATGATGCAGTGCAACCAGGTCTTGGTATTGTATGATTACAGGTACAGGGCTTCCCGTTTTCAGTACATCTGCATCCCGTACCACAACATCCCCCTGGCTGATCAGGTTTTATGTTAGTTCCGGACTGTTGTATTTCAAAAAGCGGAGCGCCAGCAATCATTATGCTGAGGAGTACAACCATCAGAGCTAACGCTTTCATGGTGAATACATCACTTTTCTGCAGATATCAATCCTTACGATGCTGGTTATTCTGCCGCTTTCAATACCTATATACGGGGGCAGGTTCGGCAATGGCACTTTGAGTAATCATGCAGGATTTAGTACACATTTTTCAAATCAATTCGGCAAAAATCGAGAACATACTCTGTATGGATGCTTTTTTAGGTACCATTCCTTGCTGACGGTTTTTATGGAGTATGAGTACTCTTCATCAGCCATCCTCTCTTTTCGGTGATGATTCAAGATCTGAATAGTTCTGCCAATATTTGCCGCGAATTCTAAACTTATAGAGAAAATCCGCCAATATTTGCTAATTTCCCTCCTTATATCAAAATTAGTGAGAAATTATTAGGTGAGGCGATAGGTGTGAAATGTAACATCATAGATGACGCAGAACTTCCAGGGGATAATCTCTGATTTCTTCTATATGCCGTATCAAAAGAAACGATAAAAGACATTTCGATGTTTCATAGAGAAATATTTTTTGAGGCCAAACATGACTAAAGAAAAAGAAGCCTTTATTCGTGATGAAAAAATTCATCTCGAGAATGCAACCTGTCCGAACCGGGAAGAGCGGGCGAACGG
>NZ_JAJRBM010000426.1 GCF_028679455.1 Methanospirillum sp.
CAAGGAACAATCCACGTTAGTATTCTCCAGTTCCTCATAAAATCTATATTATTATCAGTGGCAGATAAACTATATCTATCGATTTTCAATATCAAAAACGATAGAATAATAAGGAAAAAAAGGACTGGGGATTCCTAAACGATCAGGCTTCTTCTTCAAAGATACCGACGGTTTTAGGAAATATTCCTGGCCTTTCATCAGTCATGAACGAAGTGTAAGGAAGAATATGAACATAGTACTCAAGATACCCTCTGATAAATCCAGAGAGTCCCTGTGATCTCCTTCCCAGAATAAAGATAACAAAAAACTGAATTATCAGACAAATGCCGGCAATAAATCCATAGATAGACAAAATGATCCCGATAATAAACGAGTAAATAATTCGGATAAAGAGTTCAATCCTGCCTGCTTCTTCTTCGTACCCAAATAGTTGTTTCATAATATCCTCCAGTAAGGAGTACTGAAGGGTATCATGTTTAAAAAGGATTTAATGATATGGTTTTCAGGTATTCATGGGGATTTTCGGAACCGGACCGGCTCCAGTGATAATAATTGTTCCGGTTACCGGGACTGGTTCATACCGACCTTTCTGATCATCATCGATTTGTACAGGGGTTGCACGGATGGTAAGGTAACCCGGGGAATTCGCATGAATTTTAATAATTCCCAACGGAATTTTTGGTGAGCCGGGTCCTATCTTATCATTGCTGTCAACCGCCTGTATCAGATATGAGGACTCGGAGAACTTCTGAATATCCTGAAGACCTGCCCAATCAGGAATATCAATATCGATAATACTGCCAATTTCAGGATTATCGATAGAGAGGATCACCCCATATCCGGAGAGACCCCGGAAAGCTCCGTCCATCATGAGCCAGACCTGATCATTATCCCCGGTATTACTCTCAACCACATCAGGAGCAAAGAAAAGAGTTGGCTGTGATGGAATTGCTGATACTGTACTGATAAGGATACCAATCATGCATATGACTACAAAATATCCAAAGAGATGAATTTTTCTTGCCATGATTACACCATCTTCTTTACCATGACCAGATCACCATATCCGATAAAACCACTTCCATCAAAATCAAACTGGACTACTGGTTCATTCTTCTGTGCATATTGAAGATTTTTCAGCAGAACAACCGGATCATCATTCTCCAGCCACCCGTTTCCATTGATATCCGCGTACCGTCCATCTCCAATGGGATCAGTGGGCACAGAATAGTTCCCTCCTTCAGGTTTTGGAAATGGGTTGACTTTAACATACGGGTACTTGACCGTGACCACATCTTTCTGATGAGTCACTCCGGTATATCCTGACTTCTTGATCTCAAGGGATACTGAATAGTGTCCTGGCTTAACGTAGGTATGATTGGGGTTACTCAGAATCGATTCTCCTCCATCGCCAAAGTTCCATTTCCAGGAGTCTGGGGATCCCTCAGACAGATCACTAAAGTGGACCGTCAGAGGAGCATACCCACTTTCAGGAGAAACCTCAAAAGAAGCATTAAGATTCGGATTTTCGGTTGAGTTTGTGGAAATGTTGGTACTGGTGGTATTATAGATTACATCCAGTGTTTCCCATTGGGTGACAGGCAGATTCTCTCCTGCATCAGAATAGGCTGCTGAATAATCCATATATGCATTGATATAGAAGATTCCATTAGGTCTGAATGCGGAAGTCCCTACACTGTTCAGACACTGCCAGTAACCTGCAGTTCCATTATCATTATAACCGGTTACCAAAACTGTGTGGCTGCCACCACTGGAAGTGTACGTGCTTCCTTTGAATGTATCCAGATCAAAGTAGGATTCATCCTCAAGACCATAATTCCAGAATGTTTCAAATTGAGTCCATGCATTCTGGTCAGGAAGATAATACGACAAAATCACAGGTTTGCCGCTATCAAGCATTCTTTTGATATTATCAATTGCAATATTCTGGGGAGCCTGCCAGGTGTCAACCCTTGAGACTGCAAGGGACTCTAACTTATAGGAGGGAGTGAGGTTAAGGAGGCTGGACTCTACATTCGAATGTTTGCCTGATGACACATTTCCATCCTGGAATGATGCATAATCGTTTGACCAGGGGATAACGGTTTTATTTCCACCGTATTTTCCCATAAGTTTATAGAAGCCTACAAAATCTGAAGAGGTGCCTCCATTACATGCACAATCCGACGCTGCATACGGGGATCTACCCCCATTGTCGTATTTCGAGTTCAGATATTGAATTGATAACCGATCATAGTTACCGTTTTGTGTTGCATGTGCCACTTCAAGGGCCCCTGTCCCGGCCCAGACCCATCCATTACCACAGTCCTGCTGATTCCGATCCGTTGCATTATACGTTAGATAATCTAAAAGACTGTATGACGTTGAATCTGTTAGGTCATCCTGCAAATCTGAATTTTTCGGTTTCGCTACCGGTG
The DNA here is from genome assembly GCF_028679455.1 of Methanospirillum sp. Classification (GTDB taxonomy): domain Archaea; phylum Halobacteriota; class Methanomicrobia; order Methanomicrobiales; family Methanospirillaceae; genus Methanospirillum. Next base: position 2,439 of record NZ_JAJRBM010000426.1, read on the forward strand.
CCCCCAGATAATCAGAGTTCCATTGTCTTCGTTGTTCTTTAGATGGATGAGCAACAGGCATTTGAGGTACAGAAAACGATCCCGCATCATTTTGTGCTTCAAAGAGGGTTTTAGGCATATCAAGTTGAGAGTAACTCCCTCGATCAGCGGAACAAATACCTGGAGCGAGACATAAAATAATCAAAACCACCAAAAGATACATCCCTTTGAATCTTCGTACCAAGATTAATCCCCCAATATATTCATTTGATTATAATAATGGTAAACCAATAAAGGTTCCGGTAGGTATTTGGAAGGATTTTAGAAATTTCATCGGGTATCAAGATCTACAATCAAATAATTTCAGAGATTTTTCTGATCATGATCGATACCTGAAATTATCCGAATGATCGGAAACCTCATGCATCTGGCTGAACAATCCATACCTATGAATCGCATTCTTGTAATTACTCTCATCTTAACCTGGATTTTTGTGGGATATGCAAATGCAGAAACGCTTAATCCGGGTGGGCCATACATGGTTGGAGATCTGATCTCCATCCACGGTGATACCAATTATAATACAGACAACAGAATTTTAATTGAGGTTTATCCTGCATCATTCGGACCAACAAAAAAGTACGAACCATCAATGACGGGAGGGGCTTCTATGGTAGTGCCGGTTGTCACCGGTCGTGAGGGAGGATACTCATGGTCAGTCAATGTTAGTTCCGAGAATTGGGTTCCTGATCAATACATGGTCCGCGCTGAAATTATCGGAAAAGATTACCGGGAATCCGCGATTATTACCCTGAATGAAAAAGGTTCTCAATCAGATATTCTTCATACAAATTTATCAGCACATGATACTGGCGGAGTTTCTTCTCAGGTAAGTTCCGTTCCTTCTAAACGGGAGACTCAGTTACCTGGAGAAACAGGGA
>NZ_JAJRBM010000427.1 GCF_028679455.1 Methanospirillum sp.
CTGAATGTAACCTTTACGGATGATTATGGAAAGCATACCCTATCAGAACCTCTGTCACTTTCTGTTCAGAAAAAAGACGGAACTACCGTTCTGGTTCTCATCTTTGTGCTCGTGATTGCAGCGGGAGCAGTCATTCTCTATAAGAGGCGCAACGCAACCTGAACCATGACCGGGCAGAAACTCTCAATCGCTTTTTTTCTTGCACTGCGTTCGATACAGAACGGAAACCGGTTCACCCTGTTTCTGACTATCGCTATCATGGCATTGGTTTTTGTGAATCTTGTCTTTCTCCCGTCGATCATATCAGGAGTGATTGTCAATTACAATACGCAGTCTATCGATTATTCGTTTGGCAATCTTGTAATCGAACCAAAGGAAGAAGAGATATACATCACCAACGTCTCGTCACTCAAACACAAGATCGATCAGATCCCTCAAATACTCGGAACATCTCCACGAATCCAGACAGGTGCTACCTATAACTACCGGGGAAAAACTCTCTCCGGGATATTAGTTTCATTTACACCAACAGATGAGGAACAGGTCACAAAGATCCACACAAAAATAAAAGAAGGAGAATTCCTGTCAGACGGAGATTCCGATTCAATCGTCCTCGGCATTACCCTGGCCGGCAACCAGGATAAAAATAAAGACAAATCAGAATCCCTGGGTGGCCCTCAGATCGGCGATCATGTTCTGGTCACTTTTCAGAACGGTATCACAAAAAATCTCAAAGTGAAGGGTATCGTATCATCAGGTGTGTACGGCATCGACCAGTACGGATTTGTTACCCTTAAAGAGATGGAACAGGTGCTCGGAATATCCAATCAGGCAACATCAGTGCTGGTCAAGACCGTCCAAAACGGCCAGGAACAGAGAGATAAACTCATTCTGATGGAATATGGAGTCAGGGAACAGGTAAAAACCTATGATGAAAAGGCTAGCAGTGCGGTGAAAGACGCCGTGACTGCCTTTGGTATCATTAACGGGATCTCAACCGGGGTGAGCCTGGTGATTGCCATGGTGGTGACATTCATCGTGGTATATATCAATACGATCAATAAAAGGAGACAGATCGGAATCCTGAAGGCAATCGGGATACATAAGACCACCATCGTACTCTCCTACCTGTTCCAGGTTCTGTTCATGGCGACGTTGGGATCTATTCTGGGACTTTTTCTAGCGTATCTGCTCATTACGTATCTGAACATTCACCCTCTCGTCTTCCCTGGAGGAGCAGTCTACCCGATGGTTGAACCAGTTCCCTTTCTCAGAAGCATCATACTCCTGTACCTGGTCTCTCTCATATCCGGATTTATCCCCTCGTACCAGACAAGCAAAGAACCAATCCTTGATGCTATCAGGGGTGTTGTATGATTCAGGCAAATCATATCTCCCGGGTATACACCATGGGGGTGGTTGAAGTTCAGGCTCTCCGGGACGTATCGTTCACGATTATACCGGGAGAGTTTGTCGGAATCACCGGGGCGAGCGGGAGCGGGAAATCAACCCTGCTCCATATCATCGGGCTGCTCGATTCGCCCACCACCGGTAATCTGATCATCAATGGAACCGATATCAGCACCCTGAGTGAGGATCAGATGACCGAATTTCGACTGCAGAATCTGGGATATATATTCCAGGATTATGCCCTTGTTCCTGAACTGTCAGTCCAGGAGAATGTCTATCTTCCGGCAAAGGCGAGAGGAATGGGAAGAGAAGAGTATCTTCGCAAAAGTGAGGAGATTCTCACCAGGGTAGGACTCGGTCACCGGATCACTCATAAGCAGTATGAGCTTTCAGGCGGAGAACAGCAACGGGTAGCCATTGCACGGGCACTCATCAATACACCGATGATTTTGTTTGCTGATGAACCCTGTGCCAATCTCGACTCAAAAACATCACGGATCATTCTGGACCTGTTAAAACAACTCAATGAAGAGTACGGGCAGACGATCATCATGGTCACCCATGAAGAGTGGCATGAAGAGTACATGTGCCGGATGATAATCCTCTCTGACGGGGTGATCTCTGATCAGCGTGAGTGCCAGAGAGGATTGATAAAAACCATCTGAATACCGCATCCTGTAGCCTCTGCTCCTGCAATAGATCTCTTCAGCAATTTTGCAGTATTTCCTTCGGAAAGCGGACCACCTAAAAAGTGCAACGATTGGGTTTCATCGTTTGATAGTATTATACCCGGTAGAAGAATGTTTCGGCAGGAGATCCCGTCATGCCAAAAAACTAAACGTTCATCTCCCTGGGGGATGGTACCGATGAAGAGCCGTGTAGAATAGGCTCAAATAATTATGCAGAGATATTGGATAGTCATTGATGGAAAGAATTCCTGTTCATTCACTCCGGATCATCTCGTGGAACCTCACCCTCCAGTGCCCTCTTCATTGTCCCCACTGTTATGCAAATGCCAGGGAGACAGAGATTCCTAATATTCTTTCAACAGATGAAGGATTCAGAGTTCTGGAAGCGATAAAGGAGATCGGCAGCCCGGTTGTCATTCTATCAGGAGGTGAACCGATGATGAGACCTGATCTCTATGAGATCGCCACGTACGGTACCCTGCTCGGACTCAGGATGGTCCTTGGGACCAGCGGATACCTGTTTGAGCATGATACTCCTAAAAAACTTAAGGAGGCAGGTATCAGGAGTGTCGCCATCAGCATTGATTCAGCAGATCCTGCTGTTCACGACCAGATGCGGGGAAACCCGGGATCATGGAAGAAGGCCATTCAGGCTATACAGGATTGCATCAGGGAAGAGATCGGGGTTCAGATCAATATCACCGTGTTTACTCCTGATAAGAGCGAACTCGACCGGGTGATAACCCTGGGAAAAGAACTCGGGGTCTCCCAGTTCCAGGTCTTCATCCCGGTTCCTACCGGCAGATCAACCCGGGAAAATTACGAGCGGTATGGAACATATGAGGGTCTGCTCCGCCACCTGATCACGATATCTCATGGAAGCGATATCACCCTTCGTCCCACCTGTATTCCCCAGTTCAGGAGAGTAGCCGATGAGATGGGGGTCTCACATCCTCACTGGGGGAAGGGATGCATTGCCGGGATCTCGTACTGCAGAATATATGCGGATGGAAAGGTCACCCCCTGCCCGTATCTGCCGGTGATCGCAGGAGATCTCAGGCTGGATTCCTTCAGTAGGATCTGGGCTGAATCAGACGTGTTTATAGCACTCAGGGATAGTAACCGGCTTTCTGGCAAATGTGGCATCTGTGAATACAAAGAGAACTGTGGAGGGTGCAGGGCACGGGCTTTCTCCCGATCAGAGAACATCCCACAAACCTGTGGGAGTCTGGTAAAACCCTGCAATATTGATGGCGAGATCTGTGCAGAAGACCCTCTCTGCCCGTATCAGCCAGGA
>NZ_JAJRBM010000428.1 GCF_028679455.1 Methanospirillum sp.
CTTCTTCCCGACTGACTCCTCGCGGTCATCATAGTCAGCACGAATCCGTGCAGCAGTAAGGGTAGTTACAATCCTCTCGGCAACCGCTCCGTGCCGCTCAGCAACCGGAATGACCCTGACCTGGGTTGGTGAGAGCCAGGTTGGCAGGTGAGCAACCTTCTGGTTTGCGGTATTCTCAAGGATTGCGCAGAAGACACGCTCCACTGATCCGGTTGGAGAACAGTGAAGAATCGGTGGGAAAACTTCAGTCCCGTCATTCAGGTGATACTTGATCCCGAACCTGCGTGAACTCTCGACATCGATCTGCACAGTCGGATTCTCAATCGGACGCTGTTGCCCGTCGATGGCAGCAAGATCGATCTTGGCGATCCAGTAGTGAACGCGATCAGAGAGCGTCTCAATCAGAACCGGCACCTTTGACTGGGCAACAATCTTTTTGATCCAGATCTCGTTCTCTTTGTAGAACTCTTCCGTGCACCTGAAAACCGCAACCAGTTGGGTACCAAAGTCTTCTCCGGTCTTCCATCCCATGGCGAGTTGCTCCTCAAAGCACTGCAGGGCGCCGGCCATATCTTTACAGAGCGAGTGCATGTCAGGCATCGTGAAGGCACGAAGCCGTTTCAGACCAATGACCTCTCCTTTCTGCTCATGTCTGAACGAGTAGGTGGAGAGTTCGTACATCTTCATCGGGAGGTGATTGGGCGAGATATGCATATTCCGCATGATGGTAAACATACCAAAACATGCAGCAAACCTGAGCATCATATTCCGGTTTCCGCTCTTGAACCGGTACTGGCGTTCCCCGAACTTATCTGCATGCTCATAGATGGCCTTGTCAGCAAGGTCATACATCACCGGGGTTTCGACCGGACTTGCACCATGGGCAAGGACCATGGCAAGAGCATAATCTGCCAGAAGGTCACGGACCATCTTTCCCCGTGGCATCCATCTGAGATGACCGACATCAGAAACCGGTTCGTAGTCCACGAACTCTTTGGACCGCATGAGATCGACATGAATCGGCTCGCCTCCGGCAGGAACAGGAATGCCGGTCTCTTTCTTAATCAGGGATCCAAATGGGGATTCATCCACAAACTTCTGATAGTCATGAGTTGTCCCGTCAGGAGTCATGACAAAGAAGTGGTGAGTTACCGGAGACTTCTCTACCTTTACCACATCTTCTGATGGTGACAGCGTCCGTGACAGTTCAGAGAGTGGATGACCTTTGCATGAAACAGTAAAGGACTTATACCAGCCAAACGGTGCACGCTTGACTTCAAAGCCGGCTTCACCAAGAGAGGACTCCATAGCCTTGAGAGCTTCAACTGCAAGGTCAGGCGATGCCAGATCGCTGCTCAGGTGGGCATATGGATACACCATAACCCGCCGACACTTGGTCTGACCTGACATCTCTTCGATGGATGCAACCGCCTGAGCGACGACATCGTCGATTCCGTCCTCATCAGGAGCCTCTACTGCGCAGAAGGCTACAAGAGATTCATCAAACGAATCTGACGGGCTGCAGGGTTCTTCAGCGAATTTTGTCTTCTTCTTCGCTTCGTATTCGATATGATCAGAATGTATCAAAAGAAGGCGCATGAATTATTCTCCGGAATCAATACCCGAATCTATTGGCGTTCATCGGCAATAAAACACCGCCTATTGTCGGTTTTCGTAATATCGCGATAAGGTGGCCTGTCGCTGATTCATGTATTTTGCATCATGCTTGGAGTTGTACGGACATGCTGCCCGCTCGGTACTGTAAAAGACAAGCTGACCGATTGACATCCCGGCATGGATCCTGACCGGACGATGGTTCACATTGCACATCTCAAGCGTGATGCTACCCCGGAACCCGGCATCTATCCAGCCGCCGGTCTGGTGGAGTTCAATACCGAGTCGTGCAATACTGCTCTTTCCTTCGATGCTGGCCACAATATTGTCAGGGAGTTCGATGAGTTCCATCGTCTCTGCAAGGATGAACTGGCCCGGATGAAGCACAAAGCTCTCTGCGGTCATCTCCTGCGTCTTGCTGGTGACCGATTCGCGGTCAAACGGATCGATGATATCATCACTGGTCTCATACCAGGCAAAATGATTACCAAGTCTGATATCAAGGGAATTTGGCTGAACCAGTTCGGGATCATAGGGATCTACGGTGATAAAGCCCCGCCTGATGCGATCGATGATCTGCCAGTCAACAAGGATCATTACTATCGGTATCTTCTGGATCGTATTTACTGTCTGTCTTCGCGTGGCCGGGATGCGTGAGATCCCTCGTCGCATCACGAGGGACAAACCTCCATTCTGATCTGCGGAGCAGACCGTGGATGGTGGTGGCTTCCCGCCAGGTCAGATTACAGCGTCCGAGGATCCGCCTGATGAGGGTCATCGTGGATTCACGCTTAAACCGGGGATGATCCACAAGGTCAAGATACTCATCGATATGAGCATACAGATGTGTCATCTCTTCAGGCGAGGCGAGTGCAATCTCCCCTTTGGGAATATTGGCCAATTCATAACATACTATACCCACGGCATGGGAGAGGTTGACAATCGGGTACATATCAGAAGCAGGAATCGTGCAGATAACATCGGATCTCCTGACCTCATCGTTATTAAGTCCCCAGTTCTCCCTTCCAAAGATGATCGAGATAGTCCCATCAAGATCTGCAATCATCTCCCTGAGTTCTTTAGGAGAATAAAATGGCATCCGGATCGGATGGCATGCAGATTTGGAAAGAGCACCGGTGGTTGCGATAACCATATTGCTCGTTCTAAAGACCTCGTCGAGATCCATGATCGCAGCCTGCTCAAGAACATCTTTTGCGTGCGATGCCCTGGCATATGCTTCAATACTAAGCGGACAGGGATTGATGAGAACAAGGTCGGTAAACCCGAAATTTTTCATCACCCGTGCTGCAAACCCGACATTTCCCTCATAGAGGGGTTCTACCAGAACGATGCGGATACGTGGCATCAAAAAAGTTACTGAATAGCCTGAACAGTCTCGATGAGAGCCTGAACACCCCGTTCGTAGACGGCATTTCCTACCACGATGGTATCAGCGTACCGTGCCATCTCTGCTGCCTTCTCGCTACCATCAATCCCGCCACCATAATAGAGCACGGCATTATCGATTGCTTCTGCTGCCGCTTTTACGACTTCCGGATCTCCGTAGGTGCCACTGTACTCGATATATACTATCGGGAACTGGAAGTAATGGTCGGCAATCTCGGCATAGGCAGCAACCTCTTTTGCTCCGATGGAACAATCAGACCCGGTAACCCTGGCTACCGATGAGTCAGGGTTCAGGACGATATATGCCTCCTGGATGACCCTGTCCCATGGGACCTGATTGTGAAGAGCCCAGTCTTTGTGTTTGCCTACAATCCACTGAGACTGGCTGGTGTTCATCACACTGGCGATGAAGAGGAGATCGATGCCATCGGCTACCACAGCCTCGGGACCAGCAGGCTCGACAACCAGGGGAAGGCCATATTCCTTGACCTGATCACGCAGTTCCTGCATATTTTCTTTCGTGATATTCAGGGTTCCGGAGAGCATCAGGGCATCAGTCCCGCTGGTGGCTATCTCTGCCATCTGGTCCTCGGTCAGGTTCTTATCGGGATCGAGTTTGGTAACATGAGCCCAGGTCTTCCATTTCGTATACATAAGTGGTCCAGCCTTGGATTCTTCTTAAGACTCACCGTTAGAACGGAAATAGATTGCAGTTCAGACAGGAGCTGCGGTCTGAAACTGTTTTATCTTTTCTTTGGATATCCCGGAGACCTTTGCGGCCTTATCAGGGTTTGCTGATTTGAGCGTCTTGAGATCGATGATACCTGCGAGATACAACTGTTCAAGCAAAGGTTCACTCACCCCTTTCAGATGCAGGAGATCTTCACGTCCTTTTTCAAGAAGCTTCTTGGTTATCTTAAGTGGAGGCGCCTGTTTGCGACTCTCCGCGACCATCGAAATATGTTTGATCACGGTCTCAACCGAGACACCAGCCTTCAGGCTGATATAAGCCGGATGTGAACCCAGAAGATCATCCGGTCCGATGAATCCGGCCTCCTGGTACTTCCTCAGTGATGCAGCAGGAAGACCCATCTCTTTGAGTTGATTCTTGCTGGTCAGCAGAACAGCTTCAGCCTTGAGGGTGTTCGCTTCCTCATCGGAAAGACCAGCCTTCTTCAGATTCTCGACACAGACCCGGGAAACATCCTCGATGCTGTTTATTCCACAGGCCGTAAACGCAGCCATCACCTTAGTATGACTCCGGCCGCGTTTTGGCGGCACGAACTGCTTCATAAATTTCTTGCACTCTGACCGTCTCTTCAGGAGGGCCATCACGTCAGCGGTATCTGTAATCAGTTGCTCAGCACCTTTTTTCGTGACCCCGATGGCCTTCATCAGAGCCTGTGAATCCATCTTACCGAGTTCAAACGCAGAGTATATCTTGGCAGTGATGAGATCTTCCCTGATCTTATCGGTCATTGAGGGAATCATCGCGAAGATGTCCTTCTGCTGGGTGATCAACTGACAGAGCGGACATCCCATCTCCCAGGGTCGTGACCCTTTGGCGACGAGGGTGACATGATTGAGGTGATGGATGTCACACACTGCTTTGGTCCTGACCGCTCCCCCCCACATCGAACTGGGGAGACTGATATTGAAGGTGCAGTCAGGATACCCGGTGCAGCCGATGAACTGAGAGACACCCTTTCTCCTGATCCGAAGATCTTTGCCACAGATCGGACAGGGACCAATCGTCAGTTCCTCATCGGTCTGGTCCATGATCTCCTTACCGATA
>NZ_JAJRBM010000429.1 GCF_028679455.1 Methanospirillum sp.
AGTAGTTCTTCATAGGAACCCATACTTTATTCCGCTCTCCATAATAAACCGCTAAATCAGAAACCAGATCCATACTAACCCCCCCTACATGCAAAACCCTGGCATCTGACACATATCTTGCTTTCCAACCGGTTAAGTATGCACGAAGCGAAAGATCATAGTCCTCAAAAATCAAAAAAAAATCTTCATCAAAAAGCCCGATTTCATCCAACATTGCCTTGCGGTACATTGCTGCCCCCGCACAAACACCCATTACCTCTTTACATTCAATAGTATCATATTGCCCTGTATCCTCTTCCCCCATACCTCTGTCCCATGCTGCTCCCCCTCTCGAAAAAAACATCCCCGTCGAATTAATTTTTCCATCAAAAAAAAGTAATTTTGGCCCACATAACCCAACATCAGGTGACTCTTCAAGTTCATTCACCAAAAATCTGATACAATCAGGCTCTAATTCTGTATCAGTATTAAGAGTGAAAATAGATTCACCCTTTGATGCACGGATACCACAGTTAACCCCACCTGAAAACCCTAAGTTTCTCGAGTTTTGAATAATTTGGACAGAAGGGAACATCTCCTTAACATAACTGACGCTTAAATCTACTGAAGCATTGTCAACAAAAACGACTTCGATATTCGAATATGATTGACTAAAAACAGAGTTAAGACACCGTTCCAGATATTGATATCCATTATAGTTGGGAATAACAACACTTACCAAGGGCATTATATCTCGCTGACTTTTAAGATCGAAGTTAATTGTCATATCCCTCAATTACTGAATGCAATAACATGCAGATGCCGCCAGATACCTGTCCCGGATGTTTTACTAATTTGGCCCTTTCGCTTCTTAATTATTTGCGGAATATAGCAAATACCATCCCATTTAGCTTTTATCGCAACTCTCCCCTTCCCTTTCAGCGCATAATACCCAACTACTCCGATCGTCCTTCCAACCGTCCAGGGTAAAACAAGGAGTAATAACCACCAGGGATAATTTTTTACCGGATACCAGAGGAGATTTCTGTTCCCATAATATACAGAAATATCAGATTCAATACCAGTGATACCACCATGGTGATGATATACGACCGCTTCCGGAATATACCGGCACTTCCACCCTGCCAGTTGTGCCCTGATTACGAGATCTAAATCTTCCATATACAAAAAAAAATCTTCGTCAAAACCTCCTGCTTCAAAAAAAGCTTCTCGTCTGAATAAAGCAGCACCCCCACTGGGACCTAAGATGTCTTCAGATTGATCATATCGTCCTGAATCTTCTGCTCCCAGGCCCCGATCCCATGCAGCCCCGGAAAGAGAAATACATATTCCGGTGGAATTAATCCTTCCATCCGGGTATTTCATTTTGGGAGCATACATTCCATACCCGCCATATTTTTGGATCGCGTTATGCATAGAAGCCAGGAACTCCGGACGTAATCTCGTATCTACATTAAGAAAAAATAAAAATTCACCTTTTGCTACATTCGCCCCATCATTGCACCCACCGGCAAATCCCCGATTGCAGGAGTTGACAATAAGATGAACATCAGGATAGAAATCTCGAATAAACTCAGTACTACTATCAGCAGATGCATTATCGACGATAATTATCTCATGGTTCTGATATTTCTGTGCCCGAATCGAGTCTATGCAGGGAAGTAAATAGGATATGCCATTATAATTCGGGATAATTATGCTGAATTTGACCATGTTTCAAATCGTAGTATCAAAGATCCTAGTTTCATTCAGGAAATCACGCATAATAAATAACTCTCGGAAGTCCTCATGTTGTTGCGAGATCGAATGAACCGATGAGACCTAAGTCTACACGCAGATACGTATAAAGGAGATGGCCCTCTCGAAAGATTCGAGAGAAAAATCTATGCTTATCCCGCGAAAACCACTCGAAAAAATGGACATCTCGGGTGATAAATCCTATCGGCGGTCCTTATTATCATATACGAGAACGGTGACGCCGTCTGTCCGGGCCACGAAGGTTACGAGGATTCGCATCATCCAGATATAGTATGAACTCTGCCTGATCACGGAGCGTATTGGCAAGTATTTATAAGGATTCATAAACGGATCATATATAAGAAAATGCCAAACCAGAGGAGTTCCCTGGCAGTTATCAATCAGTTTTCACAATTGGTCCACTCTAGGTATTCCCATCAGATTGAGAGGATTAATTCTTTATGGATCAGTAACACGGGGAGAAGAAGGTCCGGATTCAGATATCGATATACTCGTGCTCTGGAATGGCATTGAACAAGAGGGGTGGCGGGCAATGACCGGCATTGCCTTTGATCTTATGGTAACAACGGGAGAATATGTGTCAGTCAAAGTGATGAATACAGACACATTTTTGGGATCACCAGGATTCAAAGAAAACGTAATCCAAGAGGGTATCACCATTGCCTGATCGTGATCTCATACTAGCGCAAGAAACGCTTGACGCAGCTGAATATCTCTTGAAGGGAGGATATTACAATGATGCAGTGAGTCGTGCATATTATGGGATGTTTTATGCAGCACGGGCACTATTGGCTTACCGTGATATCCATCCTAAAGGTCACAAGGGACTGATTCTCCATTTTGGGCTTTAATTTGTGAAAACCAAATTCATTGAAGAGATGTATGGTCGGGCACTGTCACATGCAAAAGAACGTAGGGAAACTGCAGATTATTCCATTGAATCGAAGATTACCGGAGAAGATGCTACATTGATCGTAGATGATGCCCGGAATTTCATCGGCCGGATAGATACTGCTTTTTACGAGATGTGAGAGTAGTTCACCGAACTTGTCGTCTGATAGATTCATAATCCAAAAAACTATTCAAAAACCCTCGAAATGAATTTTATCAAAGAAAATAATAGTAATA
>NZ_JAJRBM010000430.1 GCF_028679455.1 Methanospirillum sp.
GTGTTATGACGGGGCCACCGGTTTTCTAACCCCATTCATATCAGGCAAGGACAGTATGTTTAATGACTTTTCAGGATTTGACGAAGACAACAATCCAGTAAAAGTATCCGTCCCCCCGACCCTTCTCATCTCTTCCATAGGGATTCACCCAGATGTAACCAAAGCAGTCTCTATGGATGCAAAGATCGAAGGAGATCTGGTATATCTGATTGGAACAACAGGTGAAGAACTCGGCGGATCAGAATATTTCGCCTACATCAACGGTCTTGCCACTAGCGACACGCTTATCGGAACGGTACCCGTCTTGGATATTCCGGTTATGAAAAACCGGTACGAACGGCTGACGAATGCTATCCTTCACGATCTTGTTGCATCTGCATTCCCAATTACCCATGGCGGGCTGGGAGTGGCCCTGGCCAAGGTTGCAATAGCAGGTCGGATCGGCATGGACATCACGATCTCTGCAACAGGAAGAGCCGATTATATGCTCTTTTCAGAGACACTCGGACGATTTGTGGTAACGGTTGCACCAGATAAGAAACGTTCCTTTGAACTGGCGATGGGATCGGACACCACCCTGATCGGTCGTGTAGGTGGAAAGAACCTGCAGATAACCGGAAAATCCCTGCTTCTCTCAGTGCCGGTCACTGACCTTGAGGCAGCATACAAAAAACCATTTGGGGGTTATTAAATGCCTTCGGCATCTCCCTCATCACGTACCCTCGGAATGATTTCAGATCAGGATATGATCGCTGATAAAGCCCTCATCATGAGCGGGTTCGGGATCAATTCAGAGATGGAAACAAAAGAGGCACTCACCCGTGCCGGTATGGATGCAGATATCGTCCATATCAACGATCTCATTGATCGAAGCAGGCTTTTGGCTGATTACCGGTTGCTTGTATTTCCAGGAGGATTCTCGTACGGTGACGATACCGGAGCAGGTAATGCGTATGCAAATCGAGTTAGAAACAATCTCTGGCATGATCTGACTGATTTCCTCAAAGGTGACAACCTCGTACTCGGGATTTGTAACGGATTTCAGATCTTAGTTAATCTTGGGCTTGTACCGTCATTTGGTATGCAATATAAACGTGATATCGCCCTGATGCCTAACCGTAAAGGAGTACTTGAATGCAGGTATGTAACAATCAGACCTGTGGCTCAAAATCTGTGGACTAAAGATATTGAACAGATTATCTGCCCGGTATCACATGGAGAAGGTAATTTTTCCTGTTCAAAGGAGACACTAAGCCGTCTCAAAAGTCAGAAAATGATAGCATTCACATACTGCCGGGAGGATCTGAAACCTGCGAACGGCGAATATCCGTTCAATCCAAACGGTTCGATTGCTGATATCGCAGGCATTACCTCTGAAGATGGGAAGGTACTGGCCATGATGCCTCATCCCGAGCGTGCGATGGAGTTTGTCAATCAATATGACTGGCCCCTCCAGAAAGAGCGGTTGAAACGACAGGGGATACCAGTTCCATCAGAATCCATGAATATGAAATTATTCAGGAATATCGTGGATTACTTCAGATAATCAAACCTTTTTTTCTCGAACTCACAGTTGCCATCAAAAATCAGGCAGTCTGAAATTTCTTAATAACGTTGATTGTCCGGGTGCGAGACTAACATAAGTTTGAATGCGTAGCTTTTCTGGTTTCTGCATGACTAACACCAAATTATATCTCATATAGATTACCAGAAAAATGAGGGCAGAAAGAACTTTAGGTCACCGGTTCTGATTAAAAGGCTCATTTATTATCAGGAAGACTATCATATCATTAAAGAAGGAGTGACAGTTAGATGTCAAAAATTTTCGCATCACCGGGAAAATATATTCAGGGATCCGGGGAACTTTCCAGGATCAAAGAACATATTTCCAGGCTTGATGGACCATTTCTGTTTGTCATGGGGGGTTTTGCATTTCTGAATCTGAAAAGTATCATTGAGGAGAGTTTCAGGGAATCAGGGCAAACATTGGTATTTGAAAGATTCAGTGGGGAATGTACTTACAAAGAAATTGATCGGTTACGTGAGGTATACAAAACACATGGTTGTATGGTAACGGTGGGAATCGGAGGGGGAAAGGCTTTAGACACTGCAAAAGGTGTGGCATATTATGAAAGATCTCCAGTTATTACAATCCCCACAATTGCATCAACCGATTCTCCGACAAGCGCTATATCAGTTGTCTACACTGAAAATCATGTTTTTGATGGAAACCTTGTTCTGCCAAAAAATCCAGAATTGGTTCTGGTTGATACGGATGTAATTCTTCACTCTCCGGTCAGATTGCTTGTTTCCGGCATGGGAGATGCATTATCAACCTATTATGAAGCCAGGGCTAATGTAGCATCAGAGCATGAAAATTTTGTAGGGGGAATTTGTACCAATACATCGGTAGCACTGGCAAAATTATGCTATGAGATTCTGATCCGTGATGGTCTGAAAGCCAAGAAATCGGCAGAAAATAAAATATATTCAAAAGAGTTTGAAAATATCATTGAAGCGAATATTTATCTCAGTGGTGTGGGTTTTGAAAGCAATGGTCTCGCCTGTGCCCATTCGATTTACAACAGTTTAACGGTAGGACCCCAGTGTCATCACATGTTTCATGGGGAATTAGTA
>NZ_JAJRBM010000431.1 GCF_028679455.1 Methanospirillum sp.
GAGGAGATCAAAGCAAAATGTAATCTCTTCGAACCATCAGTGCTCTGGAACACCGGGGGAAAATTCCTCATCCTTGTGCCGAACACGAAGAAGAACCAGGAGCGGATCTCGTATATCAGCAGAAAGGTAAATGAACTTCTGCTCAGAAAATACGGTGGCCTCCTTAGTCTTGCACTCGTGATTCATCCGGTTGATAAAGCCGGTATTCAGTCATTCTCAAAGGTTCTTGATGAACTGGCTGTACTCAGTGCAGAGAAGAAAAAACAAAAATTCCTGGACTGTGGGCTTCATTTTGGAGCGGAGGATGAAGAAAGGCCATTGAGTGAGTTCTGTAATATCTGTGGTACTCATCATGATCAGGCCAAATGCCCGCAATGTCTTCGGTTTACAGATATCGGGACGAAAATTGCCCGTGCAAAATGGTTGATGAAGGGTGAAGGACTAAGAATAAGTTTTTCCGATCTTGGCCTTCAGACAAGTTACGACCTAGTAAGTTCTCTCCCGGCGGACTTAAAATCGCAGGTAATTACCCTGAATAGCACGGTACCGGCAGATATTCAGTTCAAAAACAATTTCGGATGCGGATTTATGTTTCTCGGAAACACGGTTCCCATTGATCAGCATGATATTCTGTCCTTTAGTGAGATTGCCCAGTTATCAAACGGTACCCCGAGACTGGGATATATCAAGGCAGATGTTGATAACCTGGGGAAACTTATCGCCCGAGGACTTCCTGAAAACGACCGGACAATCTCACGGATTCATACCATCAGTAACCAGCTCCAGTTCTACTTTGCCGGATACCTGAATCAGATCTGCAACGAGTTCCAGGTATATCCTTCCCTCTGCTCTAAGTGCCTTGAACAGGTAAAAGAGAAAAAGGGAAGGGAAATTACCCTTTTAACCCAGATTGATGAGACCGATAAATCGTTGGAATCAACCTGGTATGAGGTGGACAAACCCTGTGAATCCTGTAGAAAAAAGGCAGTGAATTCATGTTACATCGTATATTCCGGAGGGGATGATCTTCTCATCATCGGACCATGGGATACCGCTATTCGACTTTCTAACCGGATTTACGAAGAGTTCAGAAGGTTCACAGGAGAAAATCCCCATATTACCCTTTCAGCAGGAATTGCCATCGTATCCCACCGGTTACCGGTATCCAGAGCAGTACATATTGCAGATGAACTGTTAGAAGAAGCAAAAGGGTATCGTTCCGGAACAGTATCAAAGAATCATGCTGCTCTCTTCGACGAATGCCTGCCCTGGAAAGAGGGACTGGGTGATCGGGCATTACCTTCCCTGATCGAAGCAACCGACCAGATGATAGATGCCGTGAAAGAGAAGAGACTTTCAAAAAGCATGGTATATGCCCTTCTTACTCTCTGGAACCAGACGTACGGGGATATCATAGATATGGACCCTAAAGGCCGGACTGAAACCAGGCTCAATCGCAAACGATATCTACCGCACCTGAAGTATCTCATGAAACGAAACATCGAAGATCGACATCGTCAGGGAATAGAAGAACTGATTAACCCGGTTTTTCCCTGGATCAAACTTCCGGTTTACTGGACAAGTCTTGCATTACGAACAGATGAAAAGAAAAAACAGGTAAGATAAGAGGTTAAAAAATGGCACCAAGACCAGATATGACACGCGGGAGAGGTACACAGAACAATCAGGGATTTGGAAGATCATCTGATCAATCCCATCACAACGGCGGACTTAGACAATCACAGGGAAGCGACATATCATCAGAACTTGAGATGATTAAAACAAAAAAGGATCTCTCTGAACTTTCCGTTGAAGAGATATCAAAAGCCGATGGAATTGCTGAAAAACTTGCAAAAAGTTTCAAAGGATCTCTTAAAACGACCCAACTCAGAAAATTTTTTGATAATATTGCAAGTAACCAGGAAAGACTGAAAACCGGAGAATGGAAAGAGATTGAATCAGATTTCTATATGATCCGTCCAAATCTGGCCTATGCAAAAGGAAGAAGACTAATCCCCGAAGATTTCTTTGTTCTGGTTTCCCTCTGTCTCGAAAGGGTCCATACACAGGGAGCAAGCGAAGAGAGAATAAAAGAAAATTATGACCGTTTTGTTGCACTCATGCAGGCACTTGTTGCATATTCAAAATATTACGAGAGATAAGAGGGGAGAATGATGAAATTACAGAAAAATTACCTGATACGTGGAAAGATTGTCTGTGAAACCGGAATGCATATCGGAGGTGTATCTGAATCCCTCAAGATTGGGGGGACAGATTCACCGGTAATCATGAATCGTATGACAAATATGCCCTACATTCCAGGTTCTTCGATAAAAGGAAAGATGAGATCGCTTCTTGAACTCAAGCATGGAACACCCTGGCTTATGGATAACGGAGAACCACATAAATGTAATAACCGAGATTGTTCACTCTGTATTACATTTGGCCGATCAGCAGACAAAGAAGTTTCAAGCGGGCCGACTCGTCTGGTTGTCAGGGACAGTCATCCAACACCGGAAACAGATGAGATGTGGAAGAAAAAAGATGATATCCTTCATGGGACGGAGATTAAGGGTGAAAATTATCTCAATCGTCTTACTTCAATGGCCACACCCAGATTCATTGAACGAGTCCCTGCAGGATCGGCATTCGGATTCGAGATGGTCTTCTCAATTTACGAACCTGCAGATGAAGACCGGTTAAAGCTGGTCTTTGAAGCAATGACACTTCTTGAGGATAATTACCTCGGTGGATACGGCAGTCGTGGTTCAGGAAAGATAACCTTCAGCGATATTGAACTCCTGGAAAAGATCTCTGACGATTATAAAACCGGAAAAGACTGGCGTCCGTATGAAAAGGTGTCCGGAGCTGGCAGTGCCCATGAGATCCTTGAACGGTTATAACCCGGAGGCTGACCTATGCAGGCAGTCTATCTGAAACCCAGTTCCACGTTTCCGGCTACCATCCATTCAAACACTCTCTTTGGTGCCATATGCAGGACAATGGATGAACTTGGTTATGATACCGGAGGTTTTATCAAGCAATTCCTTGAGCATCCTCCTCTCGAAATAAGTTCCTGTTTCCCGTATTTTACTACTGAATCGGGAAAAGTTCATCTGTTCCCAATGCCTCATCTCCCGCCAACCAGAGATGTTGAGGTCGGATTTGAAACCCTGAAAAAGCTGAAGAA
>NZ_JAJRBM010000432.1 GCF_028679455.1 Methanospirillum sp.
ATAAGCAGAGTAATTGACTCCCTGAGCGCTATACAGATATCCATCTTCAGCTATACAGCCGACATCGTGATAACGTGGATACATCATCGTCGGGAGGTCAGGGGTGACCGTCCAACTCTTGTTTGGGACAGAAAAATGTGCGATATCACTGTAAACCACACCTTCAGAAGTAACTCTGCGACCTCCTGCGATCCAGAGCGAACCATCAGGATCCGATCCACTCGCACCATAATCCCAGCCTATCGAATCCGGAATATCCGGGAGGTAAGACCATTTCTCACCGTCAAACCGTTCAGCAGATCTCAAAGTATGTTTATCGAAATCAAAAATACCACTGTATGAATCCAATCCCCCAGCCACGATAATCGTTCCGTTTCCTGATGATACAAAAAACTGTGTCCGATTGGTGAGCATTGAGGGAGCCTGGCTCCATTGACCGGTGGTTGTATTCAGGCAGAAGACCTGGTTGGTGACCGTCTTATAATCAATAAATCCTCCCATTACATACATCCGATCCCCGAGAACTGCCGTTTTATATGCCCATCTACCGGGAACTTTCCTGTCAAAAGGAGTCTGTGACCACGAATCATTAGTGATATCATATACCTTTAATGTAGGGTCACAGAGAGAAGGCCTTATACTACCATTATATCCTCCAGGAACGTAGACCTTCCCATTTATCAATGAAGCATCGACATAGGATACACATTCAGGCATTTCGGTTAACATCCTCCAGATTTTGTTCACGATGTCATATCTGAACGGTGATATATTAGAAGGATAATCATTGGTTCTGCCTCCAATAAGATAGAGGTACTGGCCCGATGAAATCATAGCAGAATCAAATTGAACAAGCGGAACATCAGGAAGGGCCTCAGCTTCCGTTACGGTACAATCTGCATTCACTGCCTGTCCGAATCCCCCATTCAGATCAGAAAGCCGATATGAAGGATCATAATGACCAAATTGTGCAGGGGATGTACCCTGAAAGGTAAATGATACATACTCACCAGGAGCGGTCGTCGTTCCTTTCGGATATGCGATCTGTTCCGGTCCCATGAGGATTGCATCCCGGTTTTGTGCTATCAGCGATATCGACGTGTTAGAATTCCAGGTCTCTGTTCCTGCATTCTGTATGGTGATGTTACATTGAAACGGAGTATTCGTATGCATTATCGGTGGCATGTTCATAGATCCGATAGCATCGTACGGAGATACTTCCTGACGAACTGCAGCAGAAGCGTTGATCCTGCCTCCTGCAATGCAATACCTGAATATATCGGGATTTTTATCTGCTGATCGTACCAATGCTCCTTTTATTTGAACGTTCGTATACTCCGGATGGAGCGACTTCATCAACGCGACAACACCCGCTACCATGGGAGAAGAGAATGATGTACCATTACTATACGTATAGGGAATCTCCTGGAACGAGAGATTCGTTGAATTCGGAGACGATTGGTCATGTTTCATTGGCTTCAGGAGAAGAATATTGGAGCCCGGAGCAGCGATAAAGATCGATTTTTTCCCATAATTGGAGAACGATGACTTTTTATCATGGTCATCGGTGGACATGACTGGTATGACATTCGGTTGGAGGAATTGTGGCATCTTATCGATATACCCATCAACATCACTCTCTTCATTGCTCGCACTCCAGGTCATGATACCGGGAAATGTTGCTATTGCATCTAATAGCGCCTGATTTCTATATGCTATCCTCCAGGAATTGGTGATAATATCAGCATGGTGAAGAGTTGCATACTCATAGGATTGTATCGCGGAAGATACCCAGCCCGCACCACCGCTCGACATCTTTAATGCCATTATTTTTGCTTTCCATGCGGTACCGGTTGCTCCGATGCCATTATTCCCGACTGCCGCAACGATACCGGCACAAGCGGTTCCATGGCCGTCATAATCCATGACATCAGTATTGTTATCATAGAAATTGTATCCATGAAGGCCGGTGACCGGGTCAGTCCAGATATTATCTTTAAGGTCAGGGTGGAGGTAATCAACACCGCTATCGACTACGGCAACGACGACATCAGATCCGGTAGTTAGATTCCAGGCCTCTTCTGCATGAATATCTGCTCCCGGGGTCCCGCCATACTGCCCGGTATTTTTCAGGTTCCATTGAAGCGGATAGAACGGATCTGAAGGCACTCGGGTAGTATTTACTGATGAAGAGGTTATACCAGGAGACGGTGCATCGTCAAGGAAGACCTGATGATCCGGTTCTGCATACAAGACTGACGGTTGATTCTGATACCATGTTACTGCATCCTGAACAGTCATCTCATCCGGGATCTTTACCGACTGGAGACCTGGGACAAAGTTCTGGGATGAGGAATAGACAGCCTGTGCCCCTATTAATGCATGTATTGCATTCACCTGATCGATTGAAGAGAGAGCACGAGTCTGGTTATGTGCCTCTGGCGTATTGAACCTGACAAGAATTTGATGAGGGGCATACAGGGTTTGTGAGGTGTTGAGTAAAGTATTCAAAGCGAGTTCATGATCACTGGTGAATGACCCGTTCTCTCCCATATATGCGGTAGATATCTGAAATATCAATAAACAAAGGATGATTCCCCAAAAAGGTGATATGAACCTGACTGCCATTATGTAATCCTCCCGTATACCCTAATTGCAGTGCAAATTTAAAAGGCATATGATTTTATCCACCAAAAAATATTTTTTGGTACATTCGATGAGATCTCACTTTATTTTCTTCTTTGATTGTAACCTTTTAAGAGAGAGAAAACTCCGGATTCTTACTTTCAGGGAATGCAAGGAAATTACTGTATCCATCTTCAGGTGATAATAACTCGCCTGGTCAGGGTTGTTGCGGAACTGCGGACAGTTGCGGACTTATTGCGGAAATTTCCGCAATGAATTCATGAGTGATTACGGGTCAGATCAGGAATTAAACAATAATATTATTATTTTATGTACGCATTGCGGAATATGTGAAAATACAGGGAGGTTAGTTGGTGATGGGGAGACCTATCTTGTAGTATCATCTGTAGTTTGCAATTCCGCAATAAGGGATCATGATCCTAAACTGGTGGTTATTACGCAGCCTGATGCCCAAATGGGGTGATAATTGGGTTGCGCAGTTTTCCGCAACGATTCCGCAATAACTCAAAATGGGCCCCGATTGTGATCACGTTCCGCAACAATCTGTTTCAGTCTGGCACTTTTAACTTCACATCGAAGACAATATTGGCAGTGAATAATATTCACAATAGATTATTCTTGAAAACAATTATTTACTCTGAGAACCATTTTGTATTGTAGATGACCAGCCAAAGAGAGTTCCTTGAAGATACGGCAGCAACAGAGAT
>NZ_JAJRBM010000433.1 GCF_028679455.1 Methanospirillum sp.
GCATAACTAAGAGCACCCATAAGACAGAGTATCACACCTCGATCAAAGGTTAGTCCATCCTGAAGAGTCAAAAGCCCGACCCCGGACAGACAGAACAAAATTGCAATGAGAAGGAAGATATTTGGAACTCTATGAAAGAAGAATGCCTGAAGGAGGGGGACAAACACGACGGTTGTTGCCATGAGGAATCCGGCAGATGTGGTGGTGGAGGTCTTCATTCCGGAGAGCAGGAACCAGAATCCACAGAAAAAACAGAACCCAAGGACTGCACTTGAAACCAGAGTATGCATATAGATATGAATTATATGTCTCCGGAGGATCACTACCCCAATACCGAAGGCAATGCAAAAACGAAGAGCAACAAGGGTGAAGATGCCAAAACTCTCCATCCCCCATTTCATCGCCAGATATGATGAACCCCATATCAGAACAATTAGGACAAGCAATGCATCTGCAGATCTCTGGTTCATCGGTACCTGAAAAGAGTTTTTTCGTATACAGACATGGGCTCCCTTCCGGTAATTAGGTATGGATATGAGGTCAATTGAGATCATCGATAACCTGAATAATAATCCAGAGAACGATGAAAGCGTCGGATTCTCAAGGCTGTCATCAGGATGAAACGATAAATTAGATGAATTCAATGAATATCAGGACGAACGGACATGATGTGCAGAGTGGTATATCTCTGAAGGATACCGATTACCAAATACTATGGAAACTATAATCTTGCTCTGGGAAAATTATATCGGGAGAGATTCCGGCCTTATTTAGGATACATAATTGAGGAAAACTACATGATTCCAAAAATATCAATGTACAATCTTGCAAGCCTGGACGGGCGAATTGACTGGATCATAAACAGCCCTGAAACAATGTACCGGTACTACACACTGGCATTTCACTGGAGATCTGATGCAATCCTGATAGGGAGTAATACTCTGGTAGCCTTGGGTGAAGAAGACCCGAACGAAGCAGAGTTTTCACAAAAACCAGAACAAAATCCCCCACCTCCCGGAACTGAGCACCTGATGTATGAACCAAAACCGCTACTGGTGATCGTAGATAGCAGTGGACGGGTTCACAACTACCGGATGCTTCAGAAAGAGCCATGGTGGCGTGACATGGTCGTGCTATGCTCAAAAACAACACCTCAATCATACCTCGAATATCTTTGCAGCAGACAGGTGAACTACATCATTGCCGGAGATGATCATGTTGATATCAGATCAGCTCTCGAAGAACTAAACCGACAATATGGAGTCATCACCATCCGGACTGATACCGGAGGAGTGCTCAATGGGATACTCCTCCGGGAAGGACTTGTCGATGAAGTAAGCGTGCTTATTGGGCCGATGATGATCGGAGGAACAACCCCGAAAACGATATATTCAGCCCAGGATCTTTCATCTGCGAATGATGTAGTTACCCTGAAACTAACGCATATGGAGCGGATAGATGAAGATTATGTCTGGCTTACGTATGATGTGATAAAAAATCACATCCCACAATCCTGATACTCACGACGTATGGAAAACCGGCCATTGGAATACAACAGTATCGATTGCACTACCATATATCATAGTCCGGTTATGGGTCAGACACATTTCTTGTATTTTGGACATGATCCTGGTTGCACATTCTTGCATGCTGATCATAGGGTCTACCCAGACACCGGGGAGATTACCATACATCTCAAACTTAGGTGGCTGATAACAAGGAAAACACCAATCAAACAATAATCGGTCAGATAACGTAACCATTAACACGATCACGTCTTTTCACATTACATACATTCGCATGACCTCACTTCCAAATACCTCATTGCTTCGGTAATGGCTTATGAAAAAAAGGATTTATAAGGCCTGACTCTCATCACGGACAGTCTGTTGATAATCAGGATGTACCTCCTGACGGGCAAAGAATGCAAATAGAACAATGATAATGCTGATCATGAAAGTGCACAAAAACGCATGATCAAACCCGAGTGTAAGATCCGGGATCGTAATTCCTGCGATTGAGTCAATAGTACCCCCATTTCGGATACCAGTAGATGGGATACCCTGCATGAAAATAATATTGAAGAACGCTACTCCCATTGTAATAGGAAAAAATCGTAACAAATTGATCAAACTTGAGACCATTCCCTGGTATTGCTTGGATACCGAGTTTATTATCATATTTGATCCAGAGGTGATTATCGAGCCGCTTCCAAACCCAATTAACAATAAAGACAACACCACAAACCAGTCGCTCATAGCAGTTTGAACCGACGATAACAGAAGGTACCCAAAAAAAATGGGAACCCAGGAGACAATATTGATGGTCCTGCCGCCAACCTTGTGATACAACACTCCTCCAAGGATACCCCCGATCATAAGTCCAATCGAGAGTGATGTATAGATAATCCCGACTATTGAGGGAGTATGTTCCTTCACGTACTGCAGATAAAAAGGAACCAGATACATAATTCCGGCCATAATGAAGTTCACCAGAACTACTAATACAGTGGTTAACAGGAAGTTTTTCCGGGTAAAAAGACGTATCTCCAGCAGCGGATCAGGTACGGTGAGTTCATACCATACAAATCCCCCAAGCGTAAGAAGAGCCAGAACAACAGAGCCTAAAATAATTGGATTTGTCCAACCAAATGCCTGCCCTTTCGAGAATACAAAGAGCAGTGAAGACAGCCCGACAAATATCAAAACCGATCCTAACCTATCAAATCCAAGTTTCCATGGTTTGCTTGCGGTCTCAGGAATTACCATTTTACCACAGAGGATAGCTAAAAGTCCGATAGGAATATTAATAAAAAAAATCCAGCTCCAGGAGAGATACTGAGTAAGGATACCCCCGATAGTAGGACCGATTGCCATCCCTAATGCTGCCATCGTGAAGATCGTCCCCATTGCTTTTCCTCTCATTTCAATTGGGATATATGCAGCAACCATACCAGGCCCAATAGCGGTGATCATCGTAGCTCCGATAGCCTGGAATATTCGTGATACGACAAATGCAGAGAAAGAATTCAACAGAGCAGGCAGGAATCCACAGACTACTGATCCCAGGGTGAAGATCAAAAACCCGGATAGAAACATTCGTTTAAACCCAATCACATCAGAAATTTTACCAAAGATCAGAACACATCCGGCCATAACGAGAATGTATACCGTGATTACCAGGCTTGCTGTTCCAGGAAGGATATTAAATATTTTTGAGATGGTGGGAAGAGCAACGGTTACTATGGATGAATCTAACGCAGCCATAAAGTTGGCCAGGGCGATAGTCACCATGAGAATAGTAAATCGATTACGCTTACCAGTGTTATCGGGTACTTCCATTGGTCAATATATTTAATTGAACGCATAAGGAGATTGTTACTTGAATTTCAGTGATTACCGTAGTTTCATAATACGAGAGTGAATTCAGATTTCGATCAGGAGGAGTCATCAACAATGTAAAGACAGGGCAGTTCAATACTATCCCAATAATACCACACATGAAACATTGCATTGCCAGACTTTATGATATCATCAAAACAGGAGTCAGGAAGGTGAAGAAATGTCAACGATAACCGCAAATCAGGCATTTGGTTCCCCGGATAGAATCGTTACGAAAGCCAACCCGTACACGGAGAAATCGATGCTTCAGGGAGTATCCCGATCACTCCAATTTTCTTTTCTCACCCACATCAGTAAGAGACAAATACTCGTACAGTAAGTGTATGAATATATTGCAAATCCATCTCATCTCGCCAAATCACGAAAGGATTCGAGGGTACGATGCTATCTCACCTACCACGCAGAGATATTAGAAAGCCATTGAAAATTCGGGTTACTGGGTGCTAGCGTAACTCCAAAAGGTTCACCAGATATCGAAGAGTCCTTATGAACCTGCTTGAGGAAGAATTATGGTAGCAATTATGGGTTATTTGCTCCAAATAAGGCACTCATTATTTATACTTGCTCACTGAATATAAATTCAGGTAAAAATTATGGCAGATTTACCAATTGCAGCAGTAACCAGGATCGCCAAGGCAAACGGGGCAGAGCGGGTAGGAAGCGATGCAGCTGAACTCTTAGTGAAGATGACCGAAGCATACATTGCGAAACTTGCAAAGGAAGCAGAAAAACTGGCTGCTCATGCCGGAAGGAAGACCATCAAAGCCGAAGACGTTGAGATGGCTTTGGAAAACATCTAACTTTTTTTATTCTTCTCTATCTCATAACGCTGTTTCACACACGCCTTTGTATACCATACATTGAGATCGGAACCACCGATATGGCACCAGATATACCTTAATTCAAAGTGCGGTGAAAGTGTTTTATGGTTTATTAGGCCATCAATTCACGTAATCTCTACAATATGTGACGAATCAGGAAGGGCACAATCACTTTCGCGGTGTTTCCTAAACCTTTAGATACCAGGTACCTGTATCCTGCTATGCCATGCCTTACATCCAGACATATCCGGATCCTCAGGGTTTTTCTCCATAATCACTGCATCCAGCAGGGTCTTACTGATGGCGCTCAGTGCCCTGCTCAGTTCGAACCGAAATAACAATCTATACCCCTGCGGTAACTATTCGGAGATTTTCCCAAAACGATTCATGTATCACAACGAGATGCGAATCCGCCGGGTAATTATTGCGAATCAGATCCTGACCATCCTTGATGACGCGAGCGAATCCCAGAAGACCCGGGATAAGATCCGGTGATCATCATGAAAGATACTGACACATTTACCCTGGACACCTGTCGATCTGCCACCGGGATCACCACCTGGGAGATCAATGCGGGAACACTCTCAGTCTCTCATCACCAACAATCTCCTTCATTTCTGGTAAATTTTATCGACCCTCATCTTCACTATGAACTCATTGAAGATCTGGAATCCAGGTACAAAGTCAGGGAATGCACCATCAGATCCATCTATGATGAATATAAGGGGTATTCAATCGGGGCAGGAAGGGAGATTGCCGAACTGATCGAACAACAGACCCGGTACCAGGTTGCGCTCTTCAACGTAGATATCAGACCAGAGCAGAGGTTTGCTGCGAAACATCGTATAGTCCCGGGGGGATGGACCCATAGGAGCAGGTTTGATCCCGGCCAGCAGTTCCCAGGAACCATGATGGAGATCTCCTGCAGTGAGAATCCTCACCGATCCGAACATACCGGTACGATCACCGTACGGGATCTGACCGAAGAGCGGAGATTATATATCTTAAACGGGTCAGAACGGCAGAACATAGATGACCTCTTCGAGATTGTACAGTCTTGTGATCCTGATCTGATCCTCTACCCAGATTATGATCGCTGGTCATCGTTCATCTGCGATCAGGCCGAACGATGGGGAATACCTAACACCTTGAGCAGAACGGGAAGGTTCAAAAAACTCTCGCCCCGATCATACTTCAGTTATGGCAGGATGGAGCACCGGCTTGGAGCGATGATTCCAGAAGGGAGGATCATCATCGATACCAGGCAGAGTTTCATGCACCGGGAAGGAAATATCAGAGGAATCTTACTTGCATCCCGACTGACCGGCCTTTCCCCGAATCTGACCTGTCGCCTGACACCGGGAACGCTCGTCTCCAGTTATGAGGTGTATGAAGCACTGGCCCGTAATATTGCAGTGCCCTTCAGAAAGAAAGATGCAGAAACTCGCAGAAAATGTGAGGAGGTGCGGCTCGATTACCGGGGAGGACTAACCCTGCAGCCTTCACCCGGGATTTATGAAGATGTAACTCAGATCGACTTCACCTCATTTTATCCCTCGATCATCGTGAAGTACAACCTCTCACCTGAAACTATCAAAAATCCGGATCTGGAGGGATTTCTGCCATCAGTACTGGATCCGATCCTCAAACTCAGATGCGAGACCAAGCAGAAAATGAGAACTGACCATGGTTATGCAGGAATGGACGAGATTCTGAAATGGATGCTTGTTACCTGCTTTGGGTACACGGGTTACAAAAATGCCAGGTTCGGAAGGATCGAGGTGCATGAACAGATCACCTTCAAGGGAACGGAACTCCTCCAGAAGTGTATCACCCGAATCGTGGAAATGAACGGGAGGGTTCTGCATGCAATCATCGACTGTCTCTTTGTGCAGCAATGTAATCCTGATGAGATCAAAACAGCAATTGAAGATCTTACCGGATTTTTTATTGAATCTGAAACCTATGACTGGATCGTATTTTTGCCCCAGATTGACGGGACCGGCGCATACGGGAGTTATTATGGGCGTATCCGGGGAGGAGGGATAAAAGTCAGGGGAATTGCCGCCAGAAGGAGAAACACACCCCGGTACATCCAGCGGATGCAGGAAGAAATGTTTACCCTGATGGCCAGTGAATCCCGCATTGCGGACATCACGAGATGCTGGCCGGAGATCAGGGAGATCTACCACCGGTATTCAGAAGGACTCAAAACTGCCGACTTTGAGGATCTGGTTATAAAACGGAGGATCGGGCGGGAAAAATATCAAAAGAGGTGTATTCCCCAGGCTGTGATCAATACATATCAGTCATACGGGGTGGATCTGGCTCCCGGAATGGATGCATCATTTGTAGTCAGGGATGAGAAAGATCTCCTGGTGGATCCAGATTTTGATCCGAAAGGAATCGATATCAGATATTATCAGCGGATTTTAGATCGGGCATGGAAAGAAGTGGAATTCGTGTTTCAAACGATAGAAAAGTAGTTACTTTAAATACGGATTACGAATACAGCGATACTTGGAGTAACGAATCATCATTCCAGCAATACAACATATTCTCAGCAATAACTGGATTCCCGGATAATCTGAAATCAATATACTCTCTGTACACCTCGGTTCCTGTGGAGGGAGTTATCCCGGAGATTGCATAGCGTGCTGAATCAACATCAAGATCACACCGGCCGATGAGAATAGTATGGGCATAGAGGATGGGTGGTGAAGAAAAGATTGTCAGTTTAGGATCTGGAGCAGAATATACCCACATTTTTTCACCACTTTGTGCATGGACACCATGAATTTCATGTAATCCGGCAATAATAACTATATGATCAAGAATTACTATCCGCATTTCACTGCCAACATAATATTCGTCCGGCATTTCAGGAAGAACATACTCCCATAGGAATTCACCGGTAATGCGATCAAGAGCAACCATCTTTGTATCAAGACAATAAAGGAGCGTATCACCTGCAGGGATGATCGAACTCGAATACATAAATAACGGTTTCAATTCATTTTTTCGTGCTAATGGCTGACTTTCCCAGATCACCGCACCAGAGGTGCTGTTGATTGCTGCTACATGCCACCCACAATCTAAATATAAAACGTCCCCTATCTGGATGTTTGAATAGGGAGGAGAACGATATTCTTCGCGTAAGGGAATATCAAAGGTTTGTAACACGGTTCCATCATCCGGTTTTATGGAGAGTAACTTTACGTTTGCAAAACTCGGATTTGGATTTTTAAATTGGTTATATGGCAACCACTCTGTGCTGAATGCTACGGTTAGAAGTGTATTCCGGCCCATCACCGGGGCAACTGCACCATAATCGTTTGAAAAATCGCGTGTCCACATACTAGAAAACAGGGCGTTTTGAATCCCAAAGGCAGTTACCGATCTTCCGCCTGAAAGGATCAAATTCCCGGATATTGAGATATTTTTGGTTGAAATAAAATGATGTGAAGAAATTAGACTCGGTTGTGTGTTATCAAAAACATGAATACTATGGTATGAAGTAAGTCGCTGTGGTCCGTCTAACCGGAACTGGATACAAAAACCCCTGTTATGTACATATTCATCATAATTATCCTCTGGGTGATATTTCTTAAATTTCCAGAATGAACTGTTATTTTTAATAAATCCAGAGAATATTACTGCGATCTGATTCTGGCCGGACCAGACATAATTTGAGAGAAAAGTCCCTTCCCTGCTATCATGAGAATACACTTGCGGAGAGAAACCATGAATAAGCGTTTTCGATCTCATTTTTCCAGGTTCATTAAAGATCCATTAGAAGGGAAAACTTTCAAGGGGATAATGGTGTTGTAATCAGATCTAGCTCTTCGTCATGAAAGGTGGAAGACAGGGGATTTATTAAGTGAGAATCTGATTATGCATACCTGAAGGTCGGGTATTGGATTGCTGCTCTGGTTTGATACCTATTTTGCCCACAACGATCAATGAGTACCAGGTACTCATGGCATATGTCCACCGGATAGAAGTCCGTTATAAGGCTGATCCCCGCCTGACCGTCAGAACCAATCGGATCCGTTCGCTTGGGTTTCCCATTGAGGAACTCCATCTCATTAATATTTATACCATCTCCACAAATTCACGGGATTTCACGCCTGAAGAATTACGTGAGATCGGCCTCCAACTGACCAATCCGGTAGTTCAGAAATTTTCAGTGGACGAAGCGACCCAGACTTACTTTGATACTGCCATTGAGGTAGGTTTCCTGCCTGGTGTCACTGATAATGTAGGTACCACTGCACGACAGACCATCGAGGACTTCACTAAGAGGAGGTTTGAACCAGGGGAAGCGGTCTACTCCTCACATCTCTACTTTGTCTGCGGGAGACTCTCTTCTGAAGATCTTCAGAACCTGGCAACTACGCTTTCAAACCCGCTCATCAACCGTGTGTATATAAAATCCCGGCAGGAGTACGGGACGGTAGGTATGGACCAGGTTGTTCCATTCGTAGAACTTCATGAACTGCCTTGTGCCGATCCGGTTGATCTCAACCTAAATGACCAGGAACTTATCAGGATCGGAAAAGAAGGGATCCCGGATCCCCAGACCGGTAAGCGGAGGGGACCACTGGCCTTGGATCTTGCCCAACTGCATGCAATACGTGATTATTTTGCCACAAAAGGAAGACAGCCCACCGATGTTGAGATCGAGTCTCTTGCCCAGACCTGGAGTGAACACTGTAAACACACGATCTTCGCATCAGCCATCGATGAAGATATGCCAAAAGGTCTCTACAAGACCTGCATCCAGGCAGCAACCAACAAGATCAGAACAGAAAAAGGGGATAAGGATATCTGTCTGAGCGTTTTTTCTGATAACTCCGGGGGGATCATCTTTGATGATCAGTACCTCATCACCCATAAGGTCGAGACCCATAACTCCCCGTCAGCACTCGATCCATTTGGCGGTGCTCTCACCGGCATCGTAGGAGTGAACCGTGATACTATCGGGTTTGGGCTGGGTGCAAAACCCTGTATCAATATCTATGGATTCTGTGTCGGTGATCCTGACAGCGACCCGGCCCTCTATCGCGGGAAAGATCGGTCAAATCCGATCTTTTCTCCAAGACGAATCCTTGACGGAGTGATTTCTGGTGTCGGAGTAGGGGGAAACTGTTCAGGTATCCCGACCCCACAGGGTTTTGTCTGGTTTGACGACCGTTACGTAGGCAAACCACTTGTCTTCGCAGGCACGGTCGGCATCATGCCTCGTGTTGACGGGGCCCGAAAACTCTACGAGAAACAGGCAAAGCCGGGTGATCTCATCGTTATGGTCGGTGGCAGAGTGGGAAAAGACGGGATTCATGGGGCAACCTTCTCTTCCGAAGCACTTGATCCGGCAAGTCCGGTCACAGCCGTGCAGATCGGTGACCCGATCACTCAGAAGAAGGTATCAGATGTGATTGTAAAGGAGGCCCGTGATCGCGGACTCTATAGCAGCATAACTGATAACGGGGCAGGAGGGATCTCATGTTCGGTAGCAGAAATGGCAAAGGAGTGCAACGGGTGCCATGTCTGGCTTGATAAAGTCCCGCTCAAATATCCGGGAATGGCACCGTGGGAGATCTGGATCTCTGAATCACAGGAGCGTATGACACTTGCGGTCCCTCCTGATAAGATCGATGAATTTATAGACCTGTTGCAACGACGGGAGGTTGAGGGAACCGTGATCGGAACGTTTACCGATACCGGTCGCTGTGTGGTCGAATACCACGGGTCAGTTGTGATGGATATTGAACTTACTTTCCTCCACGATGGTTTACCTGAAAAACATCTCAAAACGGTCCATACCGCTCCGCAAGTGTCAGGACCTGAACCTCCGTGTCCTGATGATCTCGATGAGATAGTAAAAGCGATGCTCCTGCGAAAGAATATCTGTTCAAAGGAGTTTATCTCGATCCAGTATGACCACACCGTGCAGGGGGGACACGTACTTGGTCCGATTCAGGGAGCAGGAAGGGTGCAGGGGATGGCTACCCTGACAAAAGTCGTTGCAGGATCAAAGAAGGGCGTAGGGCTCTCTCAGGGACTCTTCCCTTCATACTCGGAGATCGATCCTTACCGCATGGCAGGTGCCTGTATTGACACCGCTATCCGTGGGCTTATTGCACTCGGTATACCCCTGGATGCCATCACTATCCTTGACAACTTCTGCTGGTGCTCATCAGATGAACCCGGGAGGCTTGATCAATTAAAAGCTGCAGCTCTCGGGTGTTATGACGGGGCCACCGGTTTTCTA
>NZ_JAJRBM010000434.1 GCF_028679455.1 Methanospirillum sp.
AGTCCCGATGGCATCGAGATCCTCGCGTTTGACACCAGCTTCCTCAAATGCAAGAGCCATAACCTCATCTGCACTTCCCAGCACTTCCGTAGTCGGACGCCAGCCGGTACCGATGATCTCGTTATCCTGCATGATGATGGCTTTTGTTGTTGAAGAACCCGAGTCAATCCCCATCGTAAGACCCACCTGGCGTTCACGGGCGAGAAGGGCACGACGACGGGCAATCGTAGTCAGCGCTTCCATTCTGGTCAACAGAGTACCTGATGTCGTCCTTTCAGTAAACGAGTAACTGACTACCGGGAGGGTTGAGTGTTCATGGATATATCGCCTGAGTTCGTTTCTGACGATGGCAGCCTCGGCACAGCGAAAACAAGACCCAATAAATACCGCATCTGCTTCCACTGATCCCTCTACCAGTGCTACTGCCCGGGCTATCGCAAGTTTAAGATCACCAGACCGAACATCAAGACCGAAATCCCTGAAATTTTTCCTGATATCTGCAAGTGAGAGATCAGGAAAAAAAACCTCTGCACCAACTGCTTCAGCAGCAGTATAGATCTCTTTTTGCACACCGCTGTACTCAGGCCCGCATGAGAGCTGGGCTATCCTGACCAGATCCTCACTCATGGGAACCTCCCAGATTCTGCAAAAATTCCTTGATTCTTCTGACAAAAGCAATACCGGTATCCTCATCTAAAGGATACTCAAGTTCCAGAACCGGTACCCCTTTCTGCTTGATCAGGAACTCAACCAGTTCGTCAGTTCTGGCGCATCCCATGCAACCGAATGCATAATCAGCATGCCGAACGATAACCGCAGCCTCTGCTTCCTCTATCAGGGGGCCGAAGAGTGACATCCTCCCCCTGACACCGGAAGGAACCTCAACTGCTGCCCACCTGAGTCCTCTTTTTGCATCTTCAGGAGTCATCTGAAGCGGGGGGGAGTCAAGCCCAGCGGTCTGA
Organism: Methanospirillum sp.; assembly: GCF_028679455.1. GTDB lineage: Archaea > Halobacteriota > Methanomicrobia > Methanomicrobiales > Methanospirillaceae > Methanospirillum. The sequence continues at coordinate 963 of NZ_JAJRBM010000434.1, forward strand.
ATACGTTCGCGGATCGAAAGGGCGGTTCCGAGGGGTTTGTGCCCGAATCGGGCAACGAGATCAGAGAGTATCAGGCTGGTTGCAGGATAAATAAACACTTTTGCCATATTATGGAACCTCAGCATCGATGAGTTGCTTCAGTCTCTGGATATCAAGCGGCGTGGTCTCCTCCATGGGCGGTAGTGGAGGGGATGAAGTTGGTTCTGCATTGATCTGATCAATGCCCTTGGAGATCCATCTGACCAGACCAATCTCGAATTCATGCCCGAAGTAACCGGGACGTGCACCACCAAGATTTGCCCGACAGCGACGTGGATCCCCGGGAGGAAATCCCCTGTCCTTAACAAAAATATGAGAGGGATCCAGTTTTCTGATGTGGGAGATTGCCATATCAACTTCAGACTCTTCTCCGGTGATCTGCAGCCCGAAGCAGGTCTCTTTAATCATCACCTTTTCGCTGACCTCATATGCACGAACGGCGAGATCATCGGGGGTGGTCTTGTATGACTCAACAAAGACATACTTCGTGACCGTTCCCTGGTACAGCGGGGGAATCTTCTGTTTCACTGATGCACCTCCCTGAAATAAACCATGTCGCCTTCTTTGAGTTCACTCAGTTTATCAAGATCCACTACCCTGCCTATCACGTTAGTCCCAGAAAACGGTTCAGAGGTAGGACCAAACTCGCTATTGTCACTCGTCCGGACACCTACCATTCCGACACCCTTTCTTGACTCGTTTGTCATGGCAAAATCTCCGGCACTTACCTCATCATCAGGCGTATTTTCCGGTTTGACATTGGTAGTTTTTGGGATCCTGGTCTGGAAGAGATAGACATCGTCAAAGGCAAAGAAGAGAGGAAGCCTGCCAACATCATGAAATTTCAGACCTGTGATCTCACGGAATATCCTGCAGGTATCGGGAGCATGGAGATCGTCCAGCGTGATATCAACGACCTGTGAGACAGGAACCGTCTTCACTGCGACCATTCCACCGGCCAGCACGTCAAGAGTAGTTGCCGGCTCCTGGGAGATGATGATCCGGTCAGGCCCATCACGGTCAGAAGTGAGGGTTACCCCCCGATCAATAGCAAACGAGACTGCCTGATCAAGTCTGACTCCGACCAGATCAAACTTGTCAGGAGTGACTTGGACCTCAAAGGTATCTCCTTCTTTTGCGATTTTCGCGATCTCAATACCGTGAACCACCTGACCGGTCCGGGTGTGGGCAAGGCTTCGGGGAAGATCCTCGGTATAGATATATACCGAACCCTGCTTTTTTCCGGAGGTTCGTAGCATAACTGCTCCCTCCCGTCGGGAGGCTCCTGCTTCATATGGAATTGCAGTCCCGGTTAAGGAATCACATCTGATATGTGTACTCATCCGTTGAGCACAGGAAAATCTCCTGCTCCGGAGGGCAAGCAACAGATATTCAACGCTCTCAGCTGCAAGATTATCATACCGGCCGGTCGAACTGTCATACCCCTGCACCTCGATCCTGATATGACTGATGATCTGCATCCCTTCAGTTACCTCATAACTCATATCAGTAGTAGTTAGTGCATCTACTGATTCCGAAAATGAGATGACGGGATCTATAGCCAGAATCCGGTCTCCGGCGCCAAGCCGGTCAACCACTCCACGACCGGATACTACCTGACCAATCCGGCCTCCGCCTGCCGCTGCTCCGTAGTCAGCCGAGTGAGTCTTCCTGGCAAAAACCACCACTGAACGGGAGGGGTCATACCCACCACACCCAAGGATAAGATCGCCCCGTTCATATCGCGAAGGACGTCGGGAAGGAGAGAAATCTGCAGAAAACGTCCCAAAACTAACGGTCTGGCGGTCCTGCCACCGGACTGCAAGATCTTCGGAATGGGAAGTCCAACCGCTTATCTCCCCGGCTCCTTCTATCTCGACCACGATCTCTCCTGCAGTTGTTTTCAGTAAAAACTGCCGGGTTTCTGCATGACTGGTCTGGCTTGGTCTGATTACAGCGACACTCAGAGAGGTATCATGACCTGGCAACAGATCACCAAGAGTAGTGCCGGGGGTGATTTCCTTCCGGTTGCCATCAAGCATGACTGTTGCCATAATGGTTTTTACTCCGCTGCCATGATCTGGCGTTCCTGTTCTGTCACTTCTGACAGGACCTCTTCAGTCGGGCCGATTTTGATAATCTTCCCAAACCGCATCAGGGCACACCGGTCACAGGTTTCACGTACGAAATCCATATCATGCGAAACGATGATGAAGGTTTCTTCGCTCTCTTCGCGGGAGTGCATGATGGAATGCTTCACATCCACCTTGGTTATCAGATCCATGGTCCCGGTTGGCTCATCAAGAATCACCACATGAGGCTCCCGGATCAGGACCTGGGCTAGGGCAACCCGATGCCTTTCACCTTCTGAGAGGGTCCCAGGCAACCGTTCCAGGATCTCCCTGCTCTTCTCATTCGAGAAACCTGCCATCTTAAGGGTGATGATCGCTTTGCGCATCGCCAGTTCTTTCGGAAACTCAAGCCCGATTGCATCAGTCAGATTATCGAGCACCGTCCGGTGGGGAAAGAGATCATATTCCTGGTGAAGCAGACCGATGTATTGTTTTGCCCGCCCCCTGAAATCAAATCCCGGTTTGGTCATATCGACCCATTCGTCTCCGACCAGTGCAAGCAGATCACCGCTCGTTGGTTCCAGGATTCCGGCAATCATTTTAGAAAGTGTGGTCTTTCCTGCTCCTGATGTTCCGATTATCCCGAAGATCTCCTTCCGGTTGACTGAGAGATCCACCATATCAACCGCACGAATAAGTCCCCGGTCAAGGGAAACATACCGCTTGGTGAGTTCACGTGCCCGCAATATCTCCTCACCAACCTCGATCGCGGTGAACTTCTCATCGTCATGATATCCTTCCATGAAGACGGCAACCACTTCTGCAGGTGTTCCGATCGCCTTAATAGCACCATCCTCAAGGAGTATTGCACGATGAACAATATCTTCAAGTATCTGGGTGAAGTGAGAAGTGACCACCATAGCCATACCAGTCTCTTCTGCCGACTCCTTCAGGGTCTGATGAACGATGGTCGCAGTCTTCCCATCAAGTGTTCCGGTCGGTTCATCAGCATAGAGACAGAAAGGTTCTTTTGCCAGTTGTCTGGCAAGTACCACCCGCTGTTTCTCACCACCTGAGAGATCCCGGGCAATATGCATCATCCGGTGAGAAAGCCGCACCTGATCCAGAAGATCGGCGGCCCGGGATACTGATTGATGAGAGGGATAACTTACATCGTCCAGCGCTTTCAGGACATTATCAATGACACGGTCGTTACCATAGAGGGCGAATGTTCGTTGGAACATGATGGCGTTCCGCCGCATGATACGCCGTTTCATCTGCTCGTTTTCAGGATTCCAGAAGTCAACATCACAGGCTTTAAGGGTACTACCACATCGGGGGCAGACCGAACCATCCTGACTCCCGACCGATACATAATCGCACCCATCGCAGGCAGCGATATGATAGATGACTTTGCCACTGGATGGAGGCTCATCTACCCCATGGAGGAGATGCATCAGGACAGTTTTCCCTGCCCCACTCCGGCC
>NZ_JAJRBM010000435.1 GCF_028679455.1 Methanospirillum sp.
ATGGAGGAATGAGTGAGTTAGACCAGATTGTATCTTCCTGGATGCTTGGAGACGGTCTTTCTCATGCGCAGTATCTCACTGAAGGATATTACCCATACACATTCATAGAGAATGGAACTCCGAAGGGAATATCAATAGATATTCTTCGATATATTGCTTCAGTCTATGGCACCCGGATTCCAGACGAACACTTCACCTTTGGGACCTGGGAGGATGTATACAAGAAAACCATGACACAAAATGGAACTGCTCTTGCAATCCTTGCCAGATCTCCGGAACGTGAAGATCTGTTCAGATGGGCAGGTCCGGTAGATCAGACGCCGGTTGTCATATTTGCTCTCCGTGACTCTGCTGACAGGTTCAGAAACGTAAGTCCGTCAGAGATGAAGATTGCAACCATTACCGAAGACATTGCTGCAACCACTCTCGTGAATGCCGGTGGAAAGGACATTGTCTACTCAAGCGACCCCGAAGAACAGATTAGGATGCTCGAGAATGGTTCTGTTGATGGCTGGGCATATGCATTACTCCCGGGTCGTCAGCTGATAAGCCAGTATGCTTCAAATGCATCTGCAATCATTCCGGTACAGACCCTGAAGAAATATAACTTTTATATCGCATTTAATCGCAATACATCCCCCCAGATTATCAATTCACTTCAGGACACCATGGATCTGCTCAAGTCTGAAAAGGATACATCCGGAGTCAGTATGTACGACCAGATCCTGTACCGATATGTCCAACCGGCCTTTTCAGACTCAAATATAACAGTTCAGGAAGTCGAAGATCTGGTTAACCAGACCGCTACCGACCTCGCCCGTGATGCTCCGGGAACGATACAGCGTATCAATGCAGGCCAGCCGCCATATAAAAGTGCAGAAAAGCCTGACCTCTATGTCTTTGTCTATGATCCCGATGTGAACATGATTGCCCACGCTGATAACGCCAGAATGATCGGGCTTAACTATCATAATAAAGTGGATGTTGCCGGTGTACCATTCAGGGACCAGCTTGTTCAGGGAGCCTTTACAAACGGAACCGAATGGGTGGATTATATCTATAGCAGTCCTGCTGAATCCGGTTTGTTCTGGAAGACTACCAGAAGCCAGCTTGCAACGGGTAGCGACGATAAGGAGTATATCGTCTGTGCAGGGATGTACAAAAAACAATAAATGAACCAAAAAAGTGAATATTAATTATTAATCAGATATTATCTATATTTCCAATCTATGATGAGAAATGAGGCGATCTAATAATGGACTATTCGTTACGTTCTATCCGATATAACATTCCTACCAAGAAACAACAAGTAATCGGACAATATTTTATACTCGTTACAGGTCTGTTTTTGATCCTGGGTATTGGTTTGACTCCCGCGGTCGCGGATAACAATCAAACAATAACGATGAATCCCATCGGAAATCATACCAGTGGTGAACCGATAACGATCACGGGTACGTCTACCATTTATACATGTGATACAATTGGGATAGAAATCTTCCCTAAAAGTTTCTGGGATTCGGTGTGTTCCTATGCAAAAGAGGATATATCCGGAAAGGTAGTCTTCAATCTGATTCCATCTTCTTCAGAAAATTTTGATCCTTCCGGAATGAACCTTATCCGGTTTAATGCTGATGGAACTCACTCATCACAGACTATGGATGCTCCACAGAATCACATCCTCATAACCGGACCTGTAGAGAAGACCGTACTAACATTAAAGCACTGGAGTTTACCGATAGCAAAGAATGATAACAGAACACCGCTGAGCCCCGGAATCTATCATGTGAATATCTGGGATGCAACAAACCAGAAACCGGATTATGATAATCCAATGCCAAACGGATGGGATATATGTAACCAGAAGATCTACCCAAGCACCGGCCGGATAAACCTTTGGGATGCAGCGAACCAGAAAGAAATGTACTATGCTGAGTTTGTTATCCGGTAATTCGCAAAGATGATAGTTCGACCATACTCATCATAAGGCCCCCTTTCCCTCATTATGTATGTTTTAGTAGGACCGTGCCGGTGTAGTACCCTCCGACCTTTAGATATAAACCGGTGGTTTAAACAGGAAAATTTCTCATAAATATAAAACCGAAAGTTCATCATCTCTCAAATCAATTTTCCTTCATGGTTCTTGACCTTCTGATGGATCCCGGGATCATTGCTTCTGTTCAGAATTTCTCTCCAGGTCTGACCTCTTTTTTTGTAGAGGGAGAATTTCTTGATACTATGCCCTGGTACCTTCTTGTATTTTCTATCGTCACCTTCGGACTTCACCCCCGGTACGGAATGAGGCTTGCAACGCTATTTGGCATCAATGCCGGCCTTAACGAGGCAATTAAATTAGCATTCCACCTCCCACGGCCATACTGGGTTTTTGCTGCCGTTGAAGCCGCATCCGCACATTCTTCATTTGGGTTTCCTTCAGGAGCTGCCCAGTACGGAGCGGTCATATATGGATATATCGTGGTGATCATCAGGCGGTTCTGGGTCGTGCTGCTCTGTATTATTCTGCTCCTTATCACCAGTATAGTCAGGATCTTTTCAGGGATCCATTTTTTTCTGGACACCATTGGCGGATGGATCATCGGTTTTCTCCTCCTGGCAGTTTTTTTGTTTCTCGTATCAAAAGTTGAAGCGTACGCTGCCCGGTTGTCACGACCGACACGGCTTGTGTTCTGCCTCCTTGTAGCTACGATTCCGCTGGTCCTTGTGATCCCTGCCTACATCTCACTTGGCGAATGGCAACTCCCTGGTCCCTGGCTTGAACTCGCAAAATTGCAGTCCGGAAAAGCTATTCATCCCGATATCATCCAGTTCTCCGTAGGAGCTTCAGGAATTATCCTTGGCAGCCTCCTCGGCTATGAGTTCCTCTTATCCCGGGGTGGCTGGAACCCTTCCACCATTATAAAAATACGTGCAGGAGTTTTGATGATAGGTACGGCCTCAGTTCTGCTTGTAAATGCCATACTCCAGATCGGGTTGAAAGAAATTGGAGTCACAGCCATGAGCCCACAGATTGAAACGTTCCTTCGTATGACTCTTGTATTGTTCTGGCTCATCGGGTGCGTTCCGGTGCTTGCAGAAAAAGCCGGACATTCGCATATCACATCGAATAACAAAAATAACTGAAAAATTATTCTATATCGGTGAAAAAAAACGGGATTCTTCTACTCAACCATCCTTCATCCCCGATTACCCTTCGGATTTATCGCGGGATCCCGGCACCGTATCCTATAATTATATCGATATTCCATACACCAATTCAATCTGTTCTTCTGATGAATCTATCATTATAAAACAGGTTCTGGCTTAAATACAAAGCGGCAACCGGATTGTGTCCAAGAGCTCGGTCTTTGACAATAAGCGGTGTTGTTTCAGCGGTGCAATGACGCAGGAACAGGATATCATGCCCTACACAAAGTCCTACCATGAGATTGAGTTCTGTCTTTTCCCGGTTGAGCACTTCAGCCTGCATAATGGGATTGCAGAATATATTCCCTGGCATACCCATATCCTGTGGATTCATTTCACCACAGAGACATGACACGGAGGCTACTTCAAATCCGTTATTTTCCAGAATATCAGAGAGTAATCTTGATTCATGCATTAATGCATAACACGTGGCAATGCCCAGCCTGCTCATTCCCCGTATTGTTGCATACTCCATAATTTCGTCTACTCTTGTCCATGACAGTTTTTCTCTCGGTTTTTTAGGATCCAGAACTTTGCTTATCAACCCAAACCAACCCTGAATTACGGCCTGGTTCTCAGGGAGCAGATATTTTTCTTTCGTTTCTTCGATTAAATCAGGATACTTCTCCGTAGGACAGGAAGCAGGTACAATCTGATTCTTTTCTGTATGGCCACATCGAAGAACGTTACATCTTACGCATTGCGGACAATAATTCTCCATTGATTGACTCCCTTCATGACAAAAAATACATTGTCCCTATAATTATTTATTCAGTGTAGGTAGAAAATTATAATATTGTTATTAAAAAATAACTATTGTGAGAATATGCCTAAAACAAAAATTAAATCTAAATGTGTTGTTGATTTATTTATAGAGATAATGGGGAACAAATGGAAAATTCTCATTATCTGGAATCTCAAAAATCATACCCTACGGTTCTCAGATCTACAAAAAAAGATGCATGGGGTGAATTCAAATACTCTCACCAGTCATCTCCGGGAACTTGAGACCCGAAAGATTATATCACGGGTTGTATTTCCTGAAGTGCCTCCCCGCGTAGAATATTCCCTTACTGAATATGGGAACGCTCTTTTCCCGGTATTTGACGAAATCAGGATATGGGGGATACATTATCTGGAATGTGAAGGAATGGAGATGAAAATCTGTTAGTAGATCTCGCTTCTTATATTTGAGTAATTCTTCCGGTTACCGTATTCGAGCATAAAAAGATGAAAATCAAGAGATACTCACGATATCAATCAATGATACTGATTCTATCTACTGGTAGTTCATCTACTTCACCCTCGATTCCTGATATTAATCTCTACAACTGTAATCCTGAATAAAGAGATTCGATCCCGGGTCAGAGGCGATATTAATTCACTATTAATTTTCTAACAAAGGTATCTCTTCCCGGTATGCTTCCAGTTCCGGCGTTGTCACCTAAGTTTGCCACTTTGACTTCAGACACTCAATGAGATCATTCACTATCGTGATCAAATTTTTCCAGAATTTCATCGGGAAATGGTATTTGACAGTTGAAGATTTTCTCCTCAAAACTTCATGTAATCACCCAATTATGGTACAAAATCATCGTGTTTATGGG
>NZ_JAJRBM010000436.1 GCF_028679455.1 Methanospirillum sp.
GGCATAATCTGGATCCATGGACAGTGCCTTATCGTACATCTTTGCTGCCTTGTCCATTATCTCCAGTTTTTCATAACACTGACCCTGGTTGAAATACGAGGCAACGTCATCCGGGTAATATTCGCTGTACCTTTCAAATAACTGTAATGCCTCGGTATATGATCCAGCATCGTACTGGATAATTCCCTGGTAAAACAGACCTTTCTTGAAAGACTGGTTTAAACTGGATGACTGGTTAAAATATGCGTATGCCTTATCCGGAATGTTCAACGAGAGATATCCACGGCCGAGGTTATACAGGGTAACTGCATTTTCAGGGGAGAGAGAATAGGCTTTCTGGAATGATTCAATAGCTTCCTCTGTTCTGTTTAACTGGAGAAGGGTAACTCCTCGGTCATTATTCACCGTAACATCGTCTGGTGTCAGGTTTATTGCTTCATTGTAGTAGAGAAGGGCATTTTCATAATCACCTTTCATAAAGAATGAGTCCGCAATTTGAATGTGCTGTTCTTTTGAGTTATTTGCAGAACCCAGAGCATCATTACACGCTATTAGACAAAAAAACATGCATATCATTAGGAGGGACATTTTTTGCATATGGTGTAGTATTTGTTATTGAAACTAAAATTTTTATCCTGTTTTTGTATAAATAGATGTAATCATAATTGTTTTATGTCGTTACATGCTATAAATAAAAGATTCGAAAATTTCGACAATAATCTCGTATCAATAATCCATGCCATGAAAATTTCTATGTTCATGTACAGGCTTATGCCCCGTGCATATCGGAGAGTCGTTGTAGCGAATTCTATACGGAAAAAGTATGTTTTCGTGGATGTTTTTTGTATAAAGGAGAACGGACAACCAAAGAAAGAAATATTTCAGGGTATTTCCCTTAATCGGTTGCCCATCATATACAATACACGGGATTCGCTTTCTCTCCAGTTTATAAAGTACCTTGTTTTTATTGTCCTGTGTTTTTTTCAAACCCTCAAATACGCGATAAAAAAACCCTATGACATCATTCACGTTCACAATCCGCCTGATTTTCTCATACTCGGTGCAATTCCCTTTAAACTAGCCTTTAAAACGAGGATTATTCTGGACCTCCATGATATGTTCCCTGAGGTAATTTCCAGCAATCTGAATATTCAGAGTACCCACTTCCTGGTAAAAATTGCAGAATTAATAGAAAAAATTTCCATTCTGTTTTCAGACGCCATAATCTGTACAAATAACTATGACAAGGAGATTATCTTATCCCGGAACAGGATCTCCCCGGATGATGTATTTGTGGTGATGAACTCCCCTGATTTGGATATAATGCCGGTAAAATCGGTTCCAAAAAGTACCTTCGGCCTGGAAAACCGGTTCATCATTCTGTTCGAAGGAACCATCTGGAAGAGGAGAGGTATTCAAACAGTCATTGATGCGATAGATCTGTTGAAACAGGATCTGCCAGTGACCTTTTGTATCGTTGGTGATGGTCCGTATCTACATGAACTGCAGGAATATGTCCGGGAGAAAAAGTTAGAATCTCATATCCATTTCACCGGATGGGTAAATTTGGATACTCTGTCTGAGTATATTTCAGTATCTGATGTCTGCATTATTCCATTTCTTAATACCCAGGTTAATAACCGGGGTGTCCCGAATAAACTGTTTGAATATATTGTCCATGATAAGACGATCCTCTCTTCCAGCTTGAAAGGAATATTCTCTACCTTTTCCGAAGAAGAGATCACCTTTTTTGAGCCTGGAAACATAGAGGATCTTGCTATAAAAATCCAATGGTGCTATGATAATCCACGTGCAGTCCAAATCAAAAGAATAAAGGCAAAAAACCGATACTATGCTGAATATACTTGGGACCGGATGGAGAACGAACTGTATCGTTGTTATGAAAAAGTAATGCAAAAGGGAAGATCATGAAAATCGGGATAATTCTCGGTACCAGGCCTGAAATTATCAAGATGAGTCCTATCATCCGGTATTGTTCCATGCAGGGTATCGGTTTTTTCATACTGCATTCCGGCCAGCATTATTCATATAATATGGACAAGGTTTTTTTCGATGAACTCCAGTTGCCTGAGCCAAGTTACAATCTTGAAACAGGTTCCGGAGATCCGGGTGAACAGACTGCTAGAATGATTATTGGTATAGAAAAGGTTCTCCTTCATGAAAACCCAGATGTAATTCTGGTACAGGGAGATACAAACACAGTCCTGGCTGGAGCGATCGCAGGTGTCAAGACGGGTACCCAAATCGGGCATGTTGAAGCAGGGCTCAGAAGTTTTGATCGTTCCATGCCTGAGGAGATAAACAGGATTCTTGCAGATCATTGTTCCGATTACTTATTTGCTCCGACAAAGACAGCAGAACAGAATCTGATCCATGAAGGAATACCGGTAGGGAAAATCCGTGTCTGTGGCAATACCATTGTTGATGCGGTGTATCAGAATCTGCAAATTGCCGGCAAAAAAAGGACTGTAATAAGCTCGTTGCATCTGCATCCAGGAAAATATTTCGTACTCACCGCACACAGACAGGAAAATGTGGATGATAAACAGAGAATCCTGGGGATTATAAATGGGGTGAGAGAAGTATATCTCCAATATGGATACCCTGTTATATTTCCCATACACCCGAGAACAAGAAAACAACTTGAATTATTCAGAATACCTCCCCCGGATGGATTACTCTTTACAGAACCCCTGGGATATCTGGATTTTCTGCTACTGGAGAAAGAATCGTTACTGGTTCTGACTGATTCAGGTGGTTTGCAGGAGGAATGCTGTATCATGCAGGTGCCCTGCGTTACCTTGCGGGATAATACGGAAAGACCTGAAACCATTGAGGTCGGGGCGAATATCCTGGTTGGATCCGATTCCCGATCGATTATAACAGGTGTAAGAACAATGATGAATAAAGCAAGAGACTGGAAAAATCCATTTGGGGATGGAAAATCCGGCGAACGAATAATCAACAGTATCACATCGGAAGCATAAGTATGTCAAGAATCTGTATTGTTGGTCTTGGATATATCGGTCTTCCAACGGCTCTTTTACTTGGAAAGGAACATGATGTTACCGGGTTTGACATAAATGAGGATATTGTATCCAGGATAAACCGAAAGGAAATTCCATTCCTGGAACCTGGAATGGATGAATTGCTTAAATCTTCAGGGATAATGGCTTCAACACAGCCAGTATCTGCAGATGTTTTTATCATCTGTGTTCCAACGCCTTTTGACAAAGAAGTCCGTATGGCAGATCTGCGTCATGTAAAACAGGCAGTGGAAGCGATCACCCCATTCCTTTGTTCAGGAAACCTTGTGGTAATTGAGTCGACGATTCCTCCGGGAGCATGTGAAAAGGTTGTAATCCCGATAATTGAATGTTCTCACCTGAAAGTCGGATCAGATATCCTTCTGTCCCATTGTCCTGAAAGGGCGATTCCAGGAAATACTTTCAAGGAAATGGTATTCAATGACCGGATAATTGGAGGAATCAATTCCCTGTCTGCAGATATCACCATGGAATTATATCGTACCTTTGTCAAGGGAACCATATATAAAACTGATATCCGGACTGCCGAATTCGTTAAACTTGTTGAGAATACCTTTCGTGATGTAAATATCGCACTTGCCAACGAACTGGCAATGCTGGCTGAAGATAGTGGCATTAATGTCTGGAAAGCCATCAGTCTTGCGAATAAACATCCACGGGTAAATATTCTCCTTCCGGGCCCTGGGGTTGGTGGACACTGTATTGCTGTGGACCCGTGGTTTTTAACGGAAAGCAGTTGCAATGTAAAGATTATCTCAATGGCTAGAGAGATAAATGATAATATGCCTTCTTTTATCCTGTCAAAAATAAAACGAATATTGCAGGAGGAAGGAATAACAAACCCGGTTATAACGATCCTGGGTGTAGCTTACAAGGGAAACATTGATGATACTCGTGAGACACCCGCTCTGAAACTGATAAAGTTGTGCGAAAAAGAGGGATGGAATGTAAAAATATTTGATCCTCTTGTCCGGAAATTTGATTATCCTCTTCTCTCCTTTGATGAGTCCTTACGTAATACAGATTTGATTATTGTTGAAGTGGA
>NZ_JAJRBM010000437.1 GCF_028679455.1 Methanospirillum sp.
CTGAATCATATCCTAAATCAGGTCCGCTTCTTCCAATATCAATGGTTGAATCACGTCCTGGTGTAAATGAGTCAGAACCTCTGTCTATATTACATGGGTCCCCTCCTGGAAATCCGCCAGGCCCATTATTCCTGTTGTCATCAGGGACATAACTCCAGGAATCACTTGAATCACTTCCGGTAGGAGTGATAGCATGATAGCTGACACCAAGGTTAAGGATACCAACGTTATACCATCGATTCCATATCGGGGTATATCCTCCACTTAACACGGTGGCAGTTTTGAATGCCATCATTGCCTCATTAAAAATCCCCTGGGTCTGATAGGTAACACCCAGGTTATTCCATGCTTCGGCGTTTAACTTATCGATTCTGACGGCATTTTGAAATGCGTTGAGTGCATCGTCATACCTGCCCTGGCCGTAATACAGTTTGCCCAAGTCATTCCAGGTGGCAGCACTTCTATCAGCGGAACAAGGGGTAAGGGAAAGTATCATGGCTATCGTGAATAAGCATAGAACCATAAGGGAAAGCCTGCGTTTAGAGACTCCAGAATTTTGTAGTGAAGAAACAGTATGATGTCCCCACCACCCAGCACACAGGAAAATAAAATTATTTTCCTGATCTTTTCTTCGATCCATGATTCGAATACGAGCAAATTATATAATAAATAGATCCTACTTCATGGTTGTATATACAACCGATTGGTTCAACATTATAGTTCTCAGTCAGACTTTATGGGTAAGGCAATTGGATTTATCTTCAATGGTACCGAATCAGGAAATCTGGGTTGCAGGGGTGAAAAAATGCCTCCTTTGGATGCTGAATCCTAAGTGATTGGATCTGATTTGCGCATATTGATATTTCATCATTGATTTTGACAAAGAATCGGTATTTGGTTCTAATTCAGGGATGCAATGTCTGTTACTACAGGCAACTAATTATGCCCTCATCTCTGACCTTTCTCAATGGAAAGATATGAAATTTTCATGATATCCTGCCTGCTTGTTGCAATATTAGCAGGTTTTGCATCAGCATCTGATGATCTTACCGTATATTATATCAATACCAGCCATGGTGATGCTACTCTTCTTGAGTCAAGTGGTCATTTTATGCTGATTGATGCCGGGAATAAGCAGGACTCTTCAGCAGTGATTGATTACCTGAAAAGTACAGGAGTTGGAATGCTTGATTATGCAGTCGCCACCAGTATGAATGAGAGTGCCATTGGTGGTATGGCTGAGATTCTGAAAGCGTTCCCGGTTTCTATCTATGCTGACCCGAGCAGTTCGTTCTCATCTACCACAAAGGCAGCGATAAAACAACAGATCGAGTCAGGACAGGTTGGGTATCAGCAGGGTGAAACCGGTGCCAGTTTCCCATTCGGAGCTGCGACCATCAAAATTCAGAATACAACCACTTCAACCACCAATGCATCTGCAAATGCCCTCTCACTGACTGTGGGAGTTGGAAATGTCAGTTTCCTCTTCTCAGGTAACCAGGACCTTGCATCTACTCCTGCAACCATCTGGGCTGTTTCGGGCCAGGGCCAGGATGTCTCAGCAGCTTCATTTGCGACGGTTTCTCCTCAGGTACTGATATTCAACACAGGGATTAGTCCATCTGCAAAGATTCTTGAGACACTGAAGAAACAGAAGAATCAGTACCTGCAGACCAGTAAGGATGGAGATGTTGTCATCTCCACTGACGGGAGTAACTATACCGTTACGACCAGTAACGCAAAAACCATGGAGAAATCCACTCCCGTTGTCACCCCTACTGTAAAACCCGTTTCAGGGGAGACAATAAGCCTTCTTTCCCCAGGATTATCTGGAGCGAATGTAACCAAGTCACTCGCCTCCTAATCCTGGTTGTATATCCGGTATAAAACCGGATTGTTCATTTTTGGCGCAAAAACGTTTCACGTTTTCATCGGTTTGGTCTGATGATTGTATGTTTTGGATCGGTTCTCACCATCTTCTGATATAGATTGCCAGATCAGGAACCTTTATAGTTAGGGATGGGCTAACTAATTATTACGGATCTATGACAGACCAGAAAGAACATTTGGTTCTGATTTTTGATAATCTGATCAGGATGAAGAATGAGTGTTCTTGTAGTATCTTCTCGGCTTGTGAGATCTCGGATATCACGGTGAAGCAGATCAACTACCTGAAAGTGATCGATTCTCACGATGAGATCACGTTCAGCAGGCTTGCTGAGATCACTAGGAACTCAAAACCAACTATCACCGAAATGATACATAAATTAGATCGGATGGGCTGTATATCCCGTAAATCATGCCCGCATGATGGGAGAATCAGTTACCTGTATCTGACTGAACGCGGTGAAATGATTGCCCGTGCCGAGCAGAACGCACTGCAGCAGGTTATTGAGCGGCTAATTGATTCCCTCGACTGTCATGAGATTGATCTGCTGATTGAGATTCTGAAAAAAGTCCGCTAAAAAATTTTCGTTCTGTAATTAGTTAGGTTAAGTAAAACTAAAGATTGATATGAGCACCACCACATTCACCCAATCAGAAATGGAACAGGAGCATTTCGTACTTCCCCTTTACGAGATTGTTGTGTTTCCAAACACACGAACAAAGATCATAGTTGACCGGGAAACCGGTAATCTCCTCCTGCAGGAGATGAGTAAGGATGTAGGCAGAAATCCCGTTGGCCTGGCGGTAAAAACCGGAACCATCCCGGGAGAGATTGATGCATCGGCAGTATATAATGTCGGCAATCTCCTTGAGATCTCCTTTATTCAGCCTGCTGAGGAAGGGTACCTTGTCTGTGTACATGCAGTTCAGAGAGTCAGGGCTGAAACAGTTGTGGAGCGTGACGGCCGGCTTTATGCGACCTGTGTCCCGGCAGAATCAATTGTTGATCTGGATCATTCTGCGCATGATGAGATACTCGACGAGATCAAACAGACCATTCATGCAATCAGCTCCCATTTCCAGGGTTCTGAACAGTTTACCCAGCCGATTGATGAGATGACCTCGATTGATACGGTGATTGGGTTCACGATGCCGTTTGTCCCGGTACTACTTGAAGAGAAGCAGCATCTTCTGGAGATAGACTCTTTGCAGGAGCGAGCCGTTGCTTTTCTTGAGATTCTGCTCAAAGTCAGGGAAAATATCAATATCAGGATTGAGGTGACCCAGAAGGTCAGTGAAAAAGTCTCCAAGAGTAATCGTGAAGCCATGCTTCGCGAACAATTGAAAGTGATCCAGGAAGAACTCAATGAGATCGAAGGGAACGGGCCAGGTGATACCGGGTACCGCGAACGGATTATGGAATCACCGATGCCTGAAGAGGTGAAGAAGAAGGCACTCACCGAGGTGAGGAAACTGGAAACCGGTGGTGCTCACAATCACGAGGCACCGGTTATCAGAAATTATCTCGATCTTCTGCTCGATCTCCCGTGGATCAGCGGGGAGATACCATCCATCAACCTCGAGGTAACCAGGCAGGTATTAAACAGTCATCACTACGGACTGGAAAAGGTCAAGGAACGGATCATCCAGCATCTGGCAGTCATGAAATTAAAGCAGGAGAAGCAGGGATCAATCCTCCTCTTTGCCGGACCTCCCGGCACCGGTAAGACAAGTCTTGGCAAGAGTATTGCTGAAGCTCTGGGACGATCCTATGTCAGGGTAAGTCTTGGAGGTGTCAAAGATGAGGCAGAAATTCGGGGTCATCGTCGAACCTATGTCGGGGCACTACCTGGGCGGATAATTCAGGGAATGAAACGTGCCGGTTCAAATAATCCAGTATTTGTACTTGATGAAATTGATAAATTAAGTGCTTCATATTCAGGAGATCCGGCAAGTGCCCTGCTGGAAGTGCTTGACCCTGAACAGAACAGTAGTTTCTCGGATCATTATCTTGAGGTCCCGTATGATCTCTCTCATGTGCTCTTTATCGCAACTGCAAACTCGCTTGCTTCAATCCCGGGACCATTGCTTGACCGGATGGAACTTATAGAAATCTCGAGTTATACGAAAAATGAGGTATTTTCCATAGCCCGTGATCATCTGTTTCCCAAGACTATAGAGGAGCATGGGCTCGATGCAGGAAAGATCGTGGTTGACGATGATGCGTTAAGCACCGTCATTGAGAAGTACACCCGGGAAGCAGGTGTCCGCGGACTGAAGAAGCAACTTGACCGGATAGCACGATATGTCTCTGAAAAAATTGTTTCAGGCAAGGCAGAAATGTCGTTTGTGGTCACCTCTGATCATCTCAGTGAGATCCTTGGAAAAGAAGTATTTAGGCATGAATCTGCGAGAAACCGGCTGACTCCCGGAGTTGCAACAGGTCTTGCCTGGACCCCGGTTGGAGGAGAGATTCTCTTCATTGAAGGGACGTTTATGCCCGGTACCGGGAAATTAACGCTTACCGGTCAGCTCGGTGATGTCATGAAAGAATCAGCGAACATATCCATGAGTCTGATCAGGTCACGATTTGCTAATGCGGCAAACCGGTTTGACTTCATGACCAGTGATATCCATATCCATGTTCCATCAGGAGCAACCCCGAAAGATGGCCCGTCAGCAGGCGTCACGCTGTTTACATCGCTGGTATCACTTATCACCGGGAAGACCGTTAATCCGAAACTCGCTATGACCGGTGAGATCACGCTCAGTGGAGCGGTCCTTCCGGTCGGGGGGATCAAGGAGAAGGTTCTTGCTGCGCATCGGGCCGGAATCCGGAATGTAATCCTGCCAAAAGA
Organism: Methanospirillum sp.; assembly: GCF_028679455.1. Lineage (GTDB taxonomy): Archaea > Halobacteriota > Methanomicrobia > Methanomicrobiales > Methanospirillaceae > Methanospirillum. The sequence goes on from NZ_JAJRBM010000437.1 coordinate 4,746, forward strand.
AAATACACAGGATCTTGAGGATATTCCTGATGATGTCAGAGGTGAACTGAATTTCATCACCGTTGAGAATATCGAAGAGGTTCTTCATGAGGCATTGGATATTGATCTTCCTGAACCTTTCCGATATCTGGAAGGAACATATCAGGTTCAGGCACAGAATGTCTGAAACGAGATCCCGGTACCTGTCAAAAAAGAATGACCTGTTCTGAGGATCAGGTCTTCATCTCCGGCCTGGTGGACCACCAGGTCCGATGTTCATTGGAATATCCCCACCAAACGGTATGCCATACGGCATATCAATCTGGTGGTCAAAGAACCAGTCTGGTCGGTTTGGAGTGAGCGATAACAACACTGAGTTCTCCTTTCCTGCAATGAGGTTAATGATCTCGGTACCGGTGGTGTATTGGGATTTTTCGGCTTTGATCGTATAAATGCCTGATTCGATATCTGTTAAGTGGGCGGGGGTAACTCCATAGTAGACGCCATTCAGATAGATGGTTGCGCCAGAGGGATTTGAATTCACCGTAAGAGAACCAGTACTGGTAATCCTGTTGAGTATTGCAGTAACTGATGATTCCTCTCCAGAGGATACCGTAACTGTTGTGGCGTACAGTGAGTATCCGTCCCTGGTAATACTCAGAGCATGGGTTCCAGCCGGTATGTCCTGGTAGGTACAGGGAGTTCTCTTTGTAAGAGAGTCATCCAGGGTTACGGTTGCACCTGACGGGGTGGAAGAGACCGAAATGGATCCCGTATGAGATGATGAATCTGTACTGAGTGCGGCAGAAACTACGGATTCTGCTCCTGATGCAACAGTAATCGGGGTAGAGTAGGACGAGTATCCCTCTTTAGATATCGTGATGGTATGGGATCCGGCAGGAATCTGCTGGTAGGTATATGGTGTTTCCTGGATATTTGTACCGTCACAACTCACCGTTGCCCCCGTTGGTGTGGATGTTACCGATATGGAACCGGTCTCCGAGTTCTTCTGCAATGTTGCAGAGATGGTCTCGGCTGTGCCGGGTGCAGGATTCTGATCGATAGTTGTTGTCCAGTCCAGATATCCGCTCTCCTGCAGGGTAATGATATGGGGCGGACTGCTGGTCTCCCCGATGGTGACGATCACCGGGGTAACCCCTGCTTGCGAATCGTCAACATATACCGTTGCTCCAGAGGGCGATGAGATAATACTCAAATATCCGTCAGTTTCAGTACCAGTGGTTGCGGTACCATGAGTAATCATGAAACCCATCACAAGGAGAGCGATGAGGTAGTGTGGTTTCATAAATTCACCTTTACCTTTTTACTAAAATGGTTATGGGTTCTTTCACCGGATTTCTTCTCAAATAACGGTATCAATAGGTTTTTCATCATCTGAAAGTTGTGGAGCGGCTGCTACCTGGCACTCTGTATCCCCCTCTCGTTTTGAGTGGGCGGGAATACCTGGTACTGGGATACAAAAGACAATGATTACTGGTATGAAATAAAGCCCGACTCAATTGCCAGGATCATGGGTTCAGAAAAAAGTAACCTTCACGTATGAAAAGTGAAACGGTGAGATGAGGTATTCCATTACCTTCTGATGATTGTCCGTTTCACCATGTTCCCGCTCTGGGATGGATGGATCTTTCAAGTTCATTTTGCCGGTTGTCTCTGTGCTGGTGTATTTACCTCCTGTATTCATTTACGGGCATAATTCGTGCATCGGTACCGCAATCAATGCAGTATTTCTGAATCTGGTTCATCTGGGGGGTTATGATTCCAGATGTCCTATACTATATGTAAAGAACATTTTACATATGCTTTCTTCTCGTCAGTTCCAACTTACCAATTTCCATCCATCTTTCTACCGGGGTATCTTCAGAGAGGCGGATCCATCACCGGACATGTTTCATTGTCTAACTCAAAATTCTCAATATTTTTCTAATCTGATACTATTCGGGATTACCTGTTCTCGAAATCTCTCGGAATAAATAAATACTATTCTGCAAATGTCGATACATATGAACCTCCGATACAAGGTCCTGATCCTGTATTTTTGCATCATCGTAATGGTTCTGATCTGTATTGGAGTAGTTCTGCCATCTTCACTTCAGGAAAAAAATCTTGAAAATATACAGACTGACACCATCAATCAGTTGAAACATATCGATTTTGCTCTCTCGAACTTTGTCTCTGAAATGGAGAATGATATCAGGAATATCAGGATGGATGACGATGTCAGATATCCTGATGACACCGGGTTTACTTCATTCCTTAATGCATCAGAAGATACGTATCAGTACTCCATCGGGGAGAAAGAACAAGCAATAATTGATGAGTTGAATGCATTCAGGCTCACGCACCCTGCAGTCAGTTCTGTATATCAGGGCCGGGAGAGTGGAACCTTTGTCAGGTCACACCCGAGAACACGTCCAACCCAATATGATCCCAGGACAAGACCCTGGTACATTCTGGCAAAGGAACATCCGGGAGAAGTGAAGAGGACTGATCCTTATCCCTCTGTTACCAATACTGATGTTAACATTGGTATTGTAACTGCGATGATAGATTCCAACGGGACGGTATACGGGGTTTTGGGAGCTGATATTACGCTGGTTAACCTGACCACCTACATCGCTCAGTTTGACATGGGAAGAAAGAGTGAAATCATCCTGATCAACGAGACCGGGACGATTCTGGCATCCCGGAATGAATCCTTGCTCTATACTGATATTGGTGAGCTGACAAAAACCCAGAAGGATCTCTTGTTGGCGTCATCAGAAGGTATTTTCACGCTTTCCGAGTCGTACCTGATCTATTACACCTCACCGAAGCTCGGATGGAAGTACCTGGTCAACATTCCCTTCTCCCAGATAGAAAAGGAGATGAATGAATCTATCATCACTATTCTTATCTTTGTGATTTTTGCTATCGTTCTGATGAGTATTATCACTCTGCTGGCTCTGGATCGGACGATAATCCGCCCGATTTCCAGCCTTACCGCGATAGCGAAGAACATTTCCGAAACCGGGGATCTTAATCAATCCATCCCTGCAGGTCCGGAAGGTGAGATCGGTGAACTCTCCAACTCTTTTAGTACGATGATCAGTACGATCCAACAGAGAAAGGATGAACGGGATCAGGCACTGAATGAACTTTCCCGGTATCGTGACCATCTTGCAGATATTGTCAGGGAACGTACCGCCCAGTTGGAACTGGCAAATCAGGAACTCCTGATAGCGAAAGAACATGCTGAAGATGCAGATCGCCTGAAGTCTGCCTTCCTGGCAACGATGTCTCATGAGTTGCGGACTCCGCTGAACTCGATCATCGGGTTCACCGGTATTCTCCTTCAGAGGCTTGCAGGCCCATTGAACATCGAACAGGAGAAACAACTGGGAATGGTGCAGCAAAGTGCAAGACATCTCCTCGCACTTATCAATGATGTACTGGATATATCCAAGGTTGAAGCAGGAAAACTACGCATTGCATCTGAACCGGTTGATCTGGTAAAATCTGTTCTATCTGTTGTCAAAACCATGCAGCCGATTGCAGAGCAGAAAGGTCTGAAGATTGAGATCGATCTGGCACCAGATACCAGATCACTTACCGGTGACAGCAGGCGGATTGAACAGGTGGTTCTGAATCTCATAAGTAATGCAATTAAGTTTACTGATACGGGAAAGATCAGTATCACCACCCGGAATGAACCGGGAGGGGTATCGATATCAGTCCGGGACAGCGGGATTGGAATTAGTGGAGCAGACCTTGATACTCTTTTTACACCGTTTCACCAGATTGATTCAGGTACCACCCGCAAACATGACGGGACCGGTCTGGGGCTTTCTATCAGCAAACGGCTGGTTGAACTTCACGGAGGGAGAATTACGGCACAGAGTACTGAAGGAGTGGGGAGCTGTTTCACGGTGTTTCTCCCGGTAACAGCAGGAGCATAACATGGGATTTCGAATTCTGGTAATTGAAGACAATGAGCAGAATATGTATCTGATGCATTTTCTGCTTGAGGCTAAAGGGCATGTGGTTATTCAGGCATTAGACGGTGAAGAAGGGATCAGAAAGGCGATAGAGGGGAATCCTGATGTTATTCTGCTTGACATCCAGCTCCCTGGGATGGATGGATATGAGATTGCACGGATTATCAGAAGTACTTCAGGTCTGGAGACAATTCCTGTCATCGCTGTCACCTCCTATGCCATGCCTGGAGATCGGGAGAAGGTAATGGCAGCAGGTGCAACAGATTACATCGAGAAACCGATCAATCCGGCGACATTTGTCGATCAGATCAGTATCCATTTCCCTGTTTGAGAGGAAAGTACCACCACGCCCTTTTTACATGAAATCTCAACAATAGCCTGTAACTTTAGATCGGGCGTGGAAAGAGGTTGAGTTTGTGTATCAGATCTGTGCGATATAATGCATCTTCACTTTCGCGGTGTTTCGATTATCTTCATATACTCCCGGAGGTATCATCTACCCGATGAGCGATACGAATAACCCTCTCAAAAATATTCCTCCTGCGGCTTTTTCCATATTTCAAGCGTCACACAAGGACTTTCATAGCTGCCTGGCTGACATTCCCAGGCGATATCCAACCGGAAGAATCACCTATATCAATAATCATGATTTTGTGCCATTACTCCTGTTCAAGGATGAGGATATGGACCGGCTGGATCACCTCAAAATAGGGGCTCTTCCTGAACTCCTGGAATATATTGCTGGTGATACTTCAGCAATTCTTTTCATCGAGTATCATCTTTCATGGTTCAAAACTGACAAGGAAGAGGAGATGATTCAGTTCTGTGAGGTCTGTAGATCCAGGTCACGGAGAGGAGGGCCGGTTGTGGTGGTGACTGCGATTATGGATCGGAGTCTGCTTGCTCTGGATGGGAAAGCAGATCATTTTCATCAGGTCAGGACGTGGGGGCTTAAAAAAGTCAGGGCGATTAAGGAGCAGACATACCTCGATTCTATACCTGAAGGTCCGGTGGGTGTGATGGAGAAGGGGAGGTTGTACGGGCAGATGAAGCTGGAGTGGTGAGTGCCAAGTAGATCTCATTCAGAAAAATGACCAAAATGTCGTTCTTCTTAATGAAATTAAATAAAGAATCAGTTAATAATGAATTATTCTTCTAAAGATATTTATGTCCCTCCCTGAATATAACTCAATAGAAAAATCATTGCAGATTTACCAGTAGCAGCAGTCAGCCGTATTGCCAAGGCAAACGGGGCAGAACGTGTCGATGCAGATGCAGCCGAGTTATTAGTCAAAAATCAGAAGCATACATTGCAAAGGTCGCCAAAGAGGCTAACAAATTCGTATCTCATGCAGGACGAAAAACCATCAAGGCAGAAGATGTTGAAATGGTTATAGAAAACATCTATCTTCTTTTATCCTTACCATAAAGCAGGCCAAGGGCCAGGAATGCAAGATTGACGAATGTCAGGCATACGCACGAATCAATAATAACTATACCTGAACCACTTTTTTCCCTCTCTCAAGTCGAATGCATGGCTGAAAATTAAATCAAACTCCTGTTAACTGATTTTCAGTTCGTTACAATTAAGCCACAAGCTGATTGAGAACTCTAATCTCATCCATCGCCTAATTTTTTCGCACAGAACACAATTCGAGTAAATCTCTACAGATGAGAACGGTATATATATTCTCAAAGCGATTATCAGATAAATTATCGGAATTATTCATGCCTGTACTACCCGTTCCCTCTTCACCTGGTGGCCTACGAAATGCCTGATTCAAGCCTTACCCTGACAACCAATTCATCACCAAGTACTAATCAGAAGATTCGGGTCCTCTATGTTGATGATGAGAGGGACCTCTTAAAGATTGGAAAAATTTTTCTTGAAAATACAGGGAAATTCTCAGTGGATACTCTTGAATCTGCAGAAGAGGCGTTACATCTCCCTCACTTGAATCAGTATGATGCCATTGTATCAGATTTCCAGATGCTCCGAATGAATGGCATCGAGTTTCTCAGAATAGTCAGAGAAAAATTCGGCGAGATTCCATTTATTCTCTTAACCGGAAGAGGGAGAGAAGAGATAGTGATCCAGGCAATCAACCATGGTGCTGATTTTTACCTGCAGAAAGGAGGAGATGTAGTATCACTATACGCCGAATTAACAGACCGGATACTCTATGCAGTCTCCCGAAGAAGGGCTACACAGGATCTTGAACGCAGAAACTTCGAACTGCAGGCTGCATATGAGCAGATTGCAGCGACTGAAGAAGAACTACGGTCAAATCTTGAGGAACTCTCCAGGCAGGAGAACCTGCTCAAGGTCAGTGAAACCCGTTTAATGATGGCGGAAGAGATCAGTCAAACAGGATGCTGGGAATATACACCAAATAGCGACCTTATCTGGTGTTCTGAACAAATGAAGCGGATTTTTGGACTACTCTCCGTTTCATGTGAAATATCACTTTCCCGTTTAAATGCCTGTATTCCTGATAAGGATAGTATAAACCGGTCAATGTCAGACCTTATTGAGAACGGAATACCGTACAATCTAGAATATCTGATCAGGCCGGAAGATGGATCTCCAGAAAAGATCGTGCATTCTGTTGCGAGATTGGAGAGGGATCCGTTAAGTGGAAGAGTGTGGATCCTTGGATCAATCCAGGATATCACAACCCTCAAAGCAGGTGAACGTGCTCTTGCTGAAAGCGAAGCACGATTTAGAGGTTTTTTTACCTATTCTCCGGTTGGAATCAATATCTTTGATCAAGAAGGAAAAGTCATCGGGGTCAACAAGGTTGCACGGGAATATTTTGGAGTAAGCGAGGATGACCCACTGTCGGGGTATCGACTCTTTGAGGATCCATCGATAACAGATGAGACCAAGAACCGACTTAAAAATGGTTTAATGGCAACCGAAGAGCGGTATATTGACTTCACTGCCATACGGTTGCATAAAATGTATGCCAGTACAAAGAGTAAAATTGATAGAGTTTTTATCCAGCTGACATTTGCACCCTATGGACCTGATCTGAAGAATCCCATCGGATATATTGCAGTAATACAGGACCTCAGCAAACGTAAACAGACCGGTGACGCCCTAATTGCAAGTGAAAGTCACCTTCATACGCTTCTGCAGACAATCCCTGACCTTGTGTGGCTCAAAGACACAAACGGAGTCTTTCTCAACTGCAACACCATGTTCAGCCGGTTCCTCGGAGCTGACGAACAAGAAATCATTGGAAAGACTGATTATGATTTTCTCAGTGCAGAGATGGCTGAATTTTTCAGAGAGAATGATGCCAGGGCAGTCGTTGCAGGCCATCCGGTACGGAATGAGGAGTGGATAACCTTTGCAGATGACGGACACCGGGCCTTACTTGAGACGATCAAAACCCCAATGTTTGAGACACACGCGGGAATATTATCGGAGTGCTCGGAATCGGTCGTGATATTACAGGACGAAGAGAACAGGAAAACAGGATTCAGGAAACTAATGCATATCTTGAGAACCTTATCACCAATGCGAATGTCCCGATCATTGTATGGGATTCAGAATATCAGATTACCCGGATCAATCATGCCTGTGAACTTCTGATAGGAAGATCTGAACAGGAAGTTAAGGGAGCGTTACTCTCAATTTTATTCCCCACCGACTGGACAGAACGATCTATGAACCTTATTCATACAACTCATGAGGGAGTGAAATGGGAAACAGTAGAGATACCCATCGTCCATCAGAATGGGACAGTAAGATCAGTTTTGTGGAATTCTGCAACAATCACTGATCCTGGTGGAACAAAGCCGATTGCGACGATTGCCCAGGGTCGTGACATTTCGGTAGAGAAATCTCTGATGCAGGAGAAGGAGCGGGCTATTGTGCAGATTCAGGAAAACATTGCAAAGCTGGCAATCCTAAATGACGGCATCAGAAATCCCCTCACCATAATCGAAGCACTGATCGAAATGGAAGGAGGTGACCAGTTATCTGCCTCGGTTAAAACTCAGATCATCAGGATAGATGAGATGGTCACTACCCTGGATCGGGAATGGGTAAAATCAGTTAAGATCCTTGATTATTTACGACGCCATAATGAGATATGCTCTCATTTTATCAGAAATGAAAGATGACTTGATCTTTCTTTTGTTAGAACTCTCCGAAACTACACAATTTGAGGTAAACCCCATTCATCATCTCATAGTCATCAAACCCAACTTTGCCACTAACAAAAAAATGTGTTCTAAGTGATGTTTGAATCGGCTAAAATGCAAACAAAACTAAGAACTAATGAATTTAAGCCGAATGAAATATATCCTTTCCTATCGGTATCATTTTCCTCGTTGATAGGCTGTATGAAGTCCTGAATTTTCATGATATCTTCGGGAAACACAAAATAAGGGGTATCGATATCAATAATCTGTTAAGAGCCCCCATCAGTTACAAATTAATGGATAACTTCAGCATATAGAGAACTCACGACTGGATCAACCGCCAGAAGTGCGTGCTGAACTTTCCTTCCCTTCCTTCAGCGGAAGATTTCAAAAAAGTGATCGCGATCTAGGGTTAATCGCTATCCTCAATACGTTATTGCATGTCAACATACATCTTACCCACGGAAACTGACGAAGAGCCAAAAAAACTAATAGATTTGCAATATCCCAAATTAAATCGTTGAATTTTTTTCGAATGCAGTATCAGGAACGATCACGACCATTTTTCTGCATTTATCCGGAAGAGATCACGATCCCGATCTTATTTTAATGAGATGTGTCTTCATGGAATTCTCTTTTTTCCTGTGATGATAACAGGGCCAGAGAAAGAATGTTGCTTAATAATATGCAGAAAAAAACAACGTACTCATAACATGGATGCAAAACTGGCACTGGCCATTATGGCTCTGCTGATTCTCCCTGCCGGAGGATTTGCCTCACCTATTCCGGATGATCTGCAGATTCTCACCGAAGATAATGCCCCGCTCAATTATATTGAGAACGGGACTCTGCAGGGGATAACTGTTGATATGATGGAGGAGATACTGAACCGGATGGGGAGCAATATCACCCGCGATTCGTTTAAGTTAGTCCCCTGGAATGATGCGTATGCACAGATCAGCACCACTCCTGATACGATGATTCTTGCTATGGATCGGTTACCCGAGCGTGAGGATATGTTCCTCTGGGCCGGTCCCGTCATCACAGTTCCCCAGGTCCTGTTCATCAGAGCCAACACGAATATCTCTGATAACTCTGATATTGGTGCTCTTCGGATTGTCACTATCACCGATGACTGTGGGAAAACCTATGCTATCAAAGCCGGAGCAGATGAGAGCAAAATAGTGGAAGTGCCTTCCACCGGTGATGCTGTCCGGATGGTTGAAAACGGGTCTGTCGATGCCTGGATATACAATGAACTTGCCGGAATGAAGGCGATCGA
>NZ_JAJRBM010000438.1 GCF_028679455.1 Methanospirillum sp.
ATCTGAAGCAAATGTAGCACCGATCAGAACAGAATTATCACTACTTGGGTATCCTCCGGAAGATAAATTCTCAAGTACAGTCTTCATTGCCGTGGTTTCAAGACCATATACAGTGGTACTCCATTCATCCTTTCCTTTACTAACTTTAGGCCGGATCGAATGCACCCCGTATGCATATCCATACTGATTTGCTACCTTCAGAATGTTCTTGTACTCCTGCTTGGTCAGATTATCAGATGAACCACTCATCCCCGGAGGCCCGCCACCTCCCCCTTTTCCACTGTACGGATTTACCGTCAATTTATCTGCCATCGAAGAGAGGGAATCCTTTACAGATCCGGTCATGTTGACGCCGAGCATGCCCATGGAAGCAATGGAGATGATTCCAATGGTAATACCTACCGCTGCAAGGATTGATCTGACATAATTAATCTTCACATTCCGGAGAGCCATGGCAAAGATGATATCTTTCATGAATCCACAACCCTCCCATCCCTGATAGTAATTGTCCGATCAGCCTGTGCTGCAATACTGGGATCATGGGTGACAATGATCAGGGTCTTTCCTTTTTCATTGAGTTTCCGGAGCATCTTCAGAACCAAAACACCGGTTTTGGAGTCAAGGTTACCAGTAGGCTCATCACAGAGGAGAATTTTGGGATTGTTTACCAGCGCACGGGCAATGGCAACCCGCTGCTGCTGACCACCAGACAATTCGGTAGGCTTATGCCTCGCTCGATCTTCATTAATTCCCACCATCGCTAACAACTTGGTGACTCTTCCACTCGTATCCTTCCTGCGATATTTCAGAGTATAGGGGTACTCCACATTCTCATATGCCGAGAGGAGAGGAAGCAGGTTAAATTTTTGAAAAATAAAACCGATGGTAACCAGACGCAGATCAGTCAGTTCATAGTCACTCATATCCTTAACCCGCCGCCCACCAATCTCAAGTTCTCCTGAAGTAGGCACATCGAGACATCCCAACTGGTTAAGGAGAGTTGACTTCCCGGACCCTGAAGGCCCGATTATGGCAACAAATTCTCCAGCCCTGATACTCAGGGAGAGGTGATCAAGTGCGATCACATCTCCCGAGGGAAGGGGATAAATTTTACTTACATCAGTCAAACGGACGACTTCTTCAGCTTCCGTCATAATACGTCCGGATTATTTTGTGTTAATTGAAATCTTCCGTCCTTTCATCTTCCGTCTCCAGATAACCCAGATAACGATTATCACAATCAGTATGATGATACCGTACAGGATCTCCATAACAGGAATACCGGAAAGTCCACTACCCATCCCGGAGAGCGGGTTCATGGGGTTCACGCCTCCACGTGAACTACCACCACTATTACTACTTCCACTCGTGGTACCTGATGAGGCTCCAGTAGGAGCGCCGCCCATTCCAGGTGGTCCGCCACCTGCAGGCATCCCTGCACCTCCCGCTCCACCAGCAATACCTGAACCCTGGGTTCCTCCTGATATTTTTTCCATATCCAGGGTGAGAGATTTGGAGAACTGATTCCCTGATGGATCTTTGTACTGGATTATAATCGGGACATCTTTGAGACCTGATGGAATTTTCAGATCAAAACTCTCATAATCTCCGGCTGAAATCGTACCGATTGCATATTTTTCGTTTGGATTGCCATCTTCTGCAGCTGCACTCTCCAAAGCAATAACTACCCCGTATGCATCAGTAATGCCGGCATTCGATACATCACCTGAAAGGGTGGTCTGACCTGACTCAGTGGCAACCTCAATATTATTAAGAACTGGCTGCGCTGCAAGTTTGTCAGTACCCAGCGGGACCGGTATGGAATATGAGGTCTGATGACTGTTCATCCCGCAGGTGTATGTCACATTGAAATTCAGATTCGTGGACACCGAGGGAGTTATGGTAAACATTACCGAGCTTTCCTTATGAGGCCAGAGATCACCTATAAAGAATGTGGTCTGGTTGCTCTGAATTCCTTCTCCTGAAGGTTCAACCGTGATACCAGTCATGTTGACACTCTTTGCATTTCCTACATGCAGAGTGATCGTACTGGCTACCCCTTTTGTATAGGTATCAGGTATTCCTGAAACAAAGAGTTCTAACTGTGGAGATTCAACCCTGACCGGAAGATTATACCGGAGACTACCGGCATCGCGATAGTTCAGATAAAACGCAGGATAGTAAATATTCTCAGGCTGATTTGCAACAATCGAGAAGGAAAATTTCATCGATGTACCGGCACCGATAGTTCTGCTACTCTGATAGGTGTCGGTATTCAGAACCGTAAGTTCCTTCGATATCAGACGGGCATCACTGATCGCGACATTACTGGTTCCGGTATTTTCAACCGTGAAGGTGACAAGACCCACATCACCAGTCATCAGAACCGAAGGTTCAATAGTCGCGTCAGTGACAGTCACTTTACCCGCGGCATCTACAGTCTCATTTGTCTCAAGAGCGAAACAAAATTGAGGAACCATCAACAGCAGGATCAGAACGAGTCCGATAACTCCCCACGAAAATCGAATCGGACTCCTGCCTAATCCATCAAATTTATGAATCCGGGTGGATTTTTCACCAGATTCTCTCTCATTTTCCATTACTAAATACATAGTCAACCCCACTGACCTATGAGTATCCTTGTCTTGTTATCACTAATACTTTATGTGAATACTACCCGGGTACTGATCCGTCATTCGCATCTTCATACCACCCACCAGAACCCGAGTGTCCTGAAGTATGGTATGGAAAATTCAGAGAGAAGATTAAGTGCACTTAAGTGCGTCGTCATACGAATTCAGGTGAATTACCCACACAAAAGAAAGATTTTAGTTCCTGATTGCTCAGGAATCAATTACTGTGCCGGTGGCTTTTGTCCGTCTGCTGGTGGAGTAGGACGTGCATCAGGGTGTTCCTTGAAAAAGTCATCAAGGAGTTTCTGTGCAGTGGTGGAATCACCGCCATCTAATGCTGTCTGAATAGCTGAGACATCGCTGCCCTTGGATGCAAGATCTGATACAATCTTTTTCATTCGATCTGCATCCATTGGGGGCATTTGTGGCTTTGCTTCAGGGTGTGCTTCAAAGAATTTGTCAAGGAGTGCTTTTGCAGAATCCTTGTCACCCTTCTCTTCTGCTGCCTGAATCTCAGTAACATCGAACCCCTTTTCTGTAAGGTTCTTTAACAAGCCACTCATATCGCCTGGTCCGGCACCTTGAGGTGGTGCCTGCGGAGCTGCATCTTCTGCATAGACACTTGCAACAAGGACACTGAGCACAATGCAGGCCATTGCAATAATCCAGATATTCGATCTTTTACTCATAATACCATCACATTATGAAATATCCACATGAATATTCCAAGTTGCTACTTCCCATTGTTATGCACTAAAAGGAATAAACAAACCTAAACCTACAGGTCAAATATTCAACCAGATGGTTCCCGATTCGCTATGTACCGGGATGAAAAATAATGAAACTGCGAATGAGCACCGATCTTTTATAGAATGATGGAGGATTCTTACCATATGAATGTCAGTAGGTTACCCATGAATATGTTATTCAGCATCCTTATTCTGGGAGGGTGTCTTTTTCTTCTCATCCCAGGAGTATATGGAGATGACCAGATTATCTCTCCGGTGTCACAAACAGTTATTCTCAAACTGATTGATACCGGCGGTAAAACCATTGATCACACCTCCCTGATGAAAAGCGGAGAAAATTATAAGGATGGACAATCCCGCCAGGTACAGAATACCTGGTTTAATCATGAGACTCATGAATTGATCTGGACACCCTGCAATGATAATCCCTGTTCATATATATCATTACCAACTGCCGGAGGGAAAACAGGAAGAGATGAACTGATTCTTGAACTAAAGGTATCTGATCCAACAGTGGATGTAAGTTCATGCTATAGTGATCCTACCTGTGAGCGCCTCAAAGGAGGGACCAGCACCGTGAGTGGAATACTTGAGGGAATATTCTATACCGGAAGAACCTATGAGGTCTCAATCAACAGTCTGAAGCCAGGAATCAGAGAAGCATTTCAGGTTACAGAAATTTCTTCATAATATTTTTCACTTTTTTACCGAAGAAGATCATTCCATTCTAGATTCGTGCGTCATAAATATTTACAAAAAAGAAACCAATATTCTTGAGTGAACAGGGAAAGGGGAGGACCTTTCCCCGTTTGGATCTGCAGTTCTCTTAGGAGGTGGTATACAAGATCAGGTAAACCCTGAGATACAACTTTGTCGAAAACAAAGCATATTCAGGTTCGTCGTGTCTCCTGTGGTTGGGTTAAGATACCAGTCACACTGAAATCAGGGATTTTTGCCAAAATAATGCTGACTAACAATACTCTGTGCTGGAGGAGATCATTAGCCATTCACGCAAATAGTGGCAAAATATACCTGATCTTGTATTTCAACTCAGTCATGGGAAACCCATAAAAGAGCATAGCAACATTTGATCTTCCAATATATAAAATGGAAAAGTCTGAGTGGTTGAAAAACACAACCAGATAGTTGCATAATCACAGCTTTTCTGATACTATATTAATAATCATTGAGAGGAATATGTCAACAACAAGAGAAAATATCGTGAATTATCTGTATTCTCTTATTAATTCAGAGTTATACGGGCAGATTCAAGACATTCTATAAATTCATCAATCGAAGCAAACCGTTCGTTTGGATCTGCTTTCAACGATCTCCTGATGATCGAATCAAACCGCGCAAGCAGTTCACTGCAATCAGATGGCAATTTATACTGATTGTTCTGAATTGCCATAAAAATTTCACCGATACCGGGTTTCACATATGGCGGTTCTCCGCATATCAGTTCGTAGAGAAGAACCCCTAACTGATAGATATCGGTCCTCTGATCCCCATTTCCATACATATCAGGTGCCAACTGTTCCGGAGTTGCATAGAAGAGGGAAAAACTGGTGTTTTTCGTGTCATCTGATCGATACAGGGATCGGGACAAACCCCAGTCTGCCAGTTTTGCTCTTCCATCATCTGTCAGGAGTACATTTCCTGGTTTGATATCACGATGAATAACCCCTTTTTCATGAGCATAGTGGAGTGCGGATGCAATATCACTCACGATAGAAACAGCACGTTCAGGAGATACCGGATAGGTGACATCGCGGAGTGACCGGCTCATAAATTCCATTTCTACGTACGGAATCGGGAAAATATTCTGATCATAGATCTCAACAATACAGGGATGATGGAGATCACGCCAGATTGCCATCTCATTTAAAAATGTCTTTCCACTGGTCTCATCGGATGAAAACGGAATCTTGAGTGCCACCTGCTTCTGATCACGAATTCTTACCGCACGATATACTACTGCAACCCCACCGCTTCCGATTATGCTGACATCCTGATATCGCATCCGCAATGATTCAGGAAATGAAGAGGTTATCTCGGTGTGAATCACGGATTGATTCCGGGTCAGCGTGAGACTTGGATCCATGAAGGAGAAATCTGAAGATCTTCTGATTATCTGACTCGTCATCAGGGATAGTATTGCACCTGGCAGGAAGAAAACGGAGATCGCCAGAATTGTAGTTGGAAGAGGAGGGAAAAACGGAATCCGGGACATCAGGATCAGACTGATCGCAATAAACACAAATAAGATATGAATCTGATAAACCGGCGGAATCGGGCGGTTTTTAAAGATAGATACTGCCTGAATTAATGACGAGAATGCAAGATAACTTTGGACACCGAGGAACGCATAGAGCATCGAGAGAAAATATACATCTTCCTGATCGCTGAATTGAACCGTAAAAATATACCATACTGCCGTTGCGATCAGGAGCGAACAGATCACCTGACCTATACCGATCCATCTTCTGGTCTTCTCACATGACTCATATTGATATGAAACACCGATGCGAAGGCCTGCCACCGTCACGAGAATTAGAATAATTAAAGAAATCCCAAACGACAGGATGATCTGTGTCAGGGGTGGAAGAACATATCCAAAGTGGAAGGCAGGATCCGGGCCTTTTCCATCATCCCAAGCCATTTGATTATGGGGACCACCTGACCCATTCTTATCAGGAGGAACAAACAATATTTCTTCCGGGAGCTGACCGGTGTGGTTCATCCCTGATGGATCAGGAGCTACCCGGTAGACGACAATAGGCTGAACCTTCTCCCCATATGAGTTTACCATAAGAGCAGGTCCTCTGGACTGGTTATCCGGATTTCCCCCGAACGCACCTGAGGTAATCCCTAATCCTGCCACCAGAATGAGAATGAGGAGGAGCAGTACATATTTTCGTATCATGAGGATGTATTAACCTGTCAGATTCTACTGTGTAGTATCATTCAGAAAGAGAAACCTGGCTGCAAAATTTCCAGTCCCGAGAATGATAATATCCCCGTCACGAATCTCATGCCTTTTTCGGGGAGGAATCAGTTCTGCATTCACAAAGGTTCCAGAAGTACTTCCATAATCTTCTATCTCCCAGATATCACTGTGCAGGATAATACAATGCGGCCTACTTACCCGGGAAACTGATCTGTACTCAGAAGAGAGGACAATTCGTGAAGAGTCCTTTTGTGCCGATGCCGGATCAGTCGGATCAATCCTGCCAATGGCAGTCTTCTCATTATCCAGTTGATATATATTCTTCTCTTCAGGTCCGGTGGTCAGATATAATCCCGGAGACTTCTGGCCGAACTGATCAGCAAGTTCTGACCTGACCGTTTTTAGTTGCTCCGCTAATTCAGTATGGGTGATGGTGAGGGTAACCTTTGAAAACATGGAAAGGTTGGTGATGATCGCTTCCATTCCCCCTGGAGCAAGTGAATATTTCCATACCGGATGCACACCGGTCATGGTCTCAGAACTCATTCCCGCATCTTTTCTGACAAGCCCTGCAAGAACCAGTTTGTCCAGATGTTTACGAATATTTTCATAACTGGTTTTAGTGATGGTTGTAA
>NZ_JAJRBM010000439.1 GCF_028679455.1 Methanospirillum sp.
CATGAAACCTGAATCCAGGCCTTTTTTATCCTGTGCTGAACAGTATTCCGGGGTCAGCAACCCTTTCCAGATAAGAATGAGGTGAATAATCAGGGTAGTTTCAAGACAGGTCTCAGTCCTAATCAGGTTATTCGGATTCAGTTCAGAATACATACATAGATACAACACAAGAATTTACTAGCATCTCTATGCCAGCCTCCTCATGACCTGAGAGGGCCATATCTCTCCACGTGGATACCAGACCATGACCCGGGTTCTGTATATTGATGATGAATCATCACTGCTCACACTGACTCAGCTCTATCTGAAAGAAGAAGCTGGCCTTGATGTCGAGATTGCAACTACTGCAGAGGAAGGGCTCAACCTTTTGCAAAAAAGCAGTTATGATGCCATCATCTCTGATTATGACATGCCTGATATCGATGGGATTCAATTTTTAAAACTAGTACGGGATTATGATCTTGCGATCCCGTTTATCATCTTTACCGGTAAAGGAAGAGAGGAAGTAGCCATTGAAGCCCTGAATAACGGTGCTGATTTTTACATCCAGAAGGGAGGCGAACCCAGGACTATCTTCACCGAACTGGCCAATGCCGTACGCCATCTGGTCCGCCGGACTCAGGCTGAGCGAAATGTAATTCAGATAGAGCAACATCTGACTGCCTTCCTCAATGCACTGCCTGACATCGCCTATATCAAAGGACCTGACCTCACATACCTGTTGATTAATACTGCTTATCAGAAATTCCTCGGTCTTTCATCAGTGCAGGAGGCAGTAGGGAAAACCGACAAAGAACTTCTTCCCTCTCCCTTTGCGGCCCTCTCCGGGGAATCAGATGAAGAAATTCTGAATCGGAAAGTGCCGTATTTGATCCAGAATATATTTGATGGAAAGACGTATCAGATTCAGAAATTCCCACTCTCATTTCCTTCGGGAACAACCGGAATCGGTGGAATCATCAGAGAAATAGTAGATGATTCAACCACCACTTTTTCCTCCTGAACCTGCAGATTTTTTCTGGTATCGAGTTCCAGATACGTTTGCTTCGAGCTTTAGCCCTTTCCCGGTACCTGGTTGCTTCAGGAATCCACCAATCTGCGGTGGTTACGCACGGGAATTTTAGTATGGGTTGTGGTCGGATCCGGTTTTCCTGGTCTGATCATGTTTGGGATTTACTACCCATGATTCCCTCATCATTGGATTCGGTATGGCACCCCGCGGTGAAGTAGCGATGATTGTTGCGCTCATCGGACTTTCCTAAGGGATAATCAGCCAGGATATCTACGTGTCAATCGTCTTTATGAGTCTCCTTACTACGATCATCACCCCGCTTATCTACCGAACTGGTTCTTCAGACCTGACATCTGCCCGGTCTTCTGACCCTCATCTTCGAATATATTACAAGCTCCCGGAAGAGACATGTAACCAATGGCAATACATCCGATCGAGTTCAGATACGGAACGCCTGAGATGAAGGTTGTCTGGACTGAGGAGCACCGGTTTCGCAGGATCATCGATGCTGAAGTTGCGCTGGCACAGGCAGAAGCCAGATCAGGAATGATCCCACAGGCAGCAGCTGAAGCAATCGCAGCAGCTGCATCAGGCGCGAGCCTGCAGCGTGCCAAAGAGATCGAGGATGAGATCCATCATGATATGATGGCCATAGTACGGGCGGTCTCCGAGGTCTGCGGTGAATCAGGGAGATGGGTCCATTACGGTGCCACCTCCAACGATATTCTTGATACCGCAACCGGACTCCAGTTGAAGGATGCGATTACCATCCTTGACTCCAGACTCAGGCAGCTTCTCTCTTCCCTGCTCACCCGGTCATCAGAAACAAAGAAACTCGTCTGTATCGGCAGAACCCACGGCCAGCATGGAGTCCCCACCACCTACGGTCTGCGATTTGCAATCTGGGCAAGCGAGATTGGCCGACATATTGAACGGCTTGAACAGATGAAACCCCGGGTATGTGTCGGCCAGATGACCGGGGCTGTCGGCACTCAGGCAGCTATGGGCACTCATGGTATCGAAGTTCAGGAGACGATGATGCAGCTACTCGGAATCAGTAGTGTTGATGTATCCAACCAAGTGATCCAGCGGGACCGGTATGCTGAGTACTTCTGCTTCCTTGCCAACGTGGCTACTACCCTTGATAAGATAGGGGTCGAGATCAGATCGATGCAGCGGACCGAGATAGGCGAAGTTGAGGAGGCATTTGGTGCAAACCAGGTTGGCTCATCCACTATGCCACATAAACGCAACCCGATCCGGAGTGAGCAGGTCTGCGGGCTGGCCAGGATTGTCAGGTCATCGGTAGAACCTGCATTCCAGAACAACACACTCTGGGACGAGCGTGATCTGACAAACTCTTCACCTGAACGGATCCTCTTTCCTGAAGCAACTATCCTCTGCGATCATATCATCAAACTGATGAATACTGTTATTGAGGGACTGGTACTGAAACCGGATCGGATTCGTAAGAATCTGATGCAACTTCATGGAATCAATATGGCTGAATCGGTCATGATAGAACTGACAAAAAAGGGAATGGCCAGACAGGAGGCTCATGAGGTCATCAGGGTGAAGAGTATGGAGGCACTTGCATCTGAACAGGCACTTGCAGGACTGCTAGCAAACACACCTGAAGTTACGAAATATATCCCTGCAGCAGAGATAGAGGCACTCCTGCATCCTGATAATTATCTTGGAACCTCGGTACAGCAGGTGGAACGGGTTGTTGCAAAACTAAAGCCACTCTGCACCTGAACGAAAATTGAAGGATTCAAAAAAACTGATATGGCGGGTGCCCTGCCACCTACCCGAATACACCGATATAAATAGATCCATATCGCTCAAACTGGAAATCAGGCCGTTCAATCGGATCGGTCACAAATTTCCAGGTTGAACGTGGTGACAGATAATCTATCGAAGCATACGCATTTCCGATCTGATCCCCATCAGCATTATAGAGATTGAAAGTTACCACGATCAGATCAATCGTTTTATCATCAAGATTCTTGATCTCTCCCCTGATTGCTGCTTTTGACTTTGAATATCGTTCAATAGTGGTCTTCACAATCGAGAGATTTGCCTGACTTGCCCGGGTGCTCTGAACATATCCGTATGGACGGTTGACATACAAGGTCATATCAGGTCCGGCATCCTCTTTTTCAACCGAAGCCTGGCCCTGATACTGGACCTCATCAAATACCGGAACTGATTCCTGATCCGGAATAATAAAAGGCGGTACCGGAATAAGGTCTGCTGATACTGCACAGAAAAGAAGGACGATGAAACAACATATCACAGTGAGAGAAAAAATTCCCGGCAGGGTATAGCGGCTCATAGCATTGAATTGGCATACGATGAGAAAATGATTGCGAAACCGGTCTACTGGATCCGGTTTCATATAATACTATTCAGAGTTTTGGTTTCTTCTTCAGCGCTTCAACAAGGAGATCGATAGAATAGTTCACATCAGCAAGATCCACGACCTCAACCGGGGAGTGAATGTACCGGGCAGGCACCGAGAAGGGAATGCTCGGGATGCCGTCCCTGACCAGATTGATGATGGATGCATCTGTGTTTCCACCCTCACCAACTTCGAGTTGGTACGGAATCTTTGCTTTATCTCCTGCATTTCGGAGCCAGGTTGTAAGTCTGCGATCTGCCAGCAGGCCGCGACCTGATGCACTGGCAAGCACCAGCACCGGACCCTTGCCCATTTCAGGGGAGGCATCCTTACGGCTGACACCGGGATGGTCACCAGGGATAGTTACATCGGTTGCAATCGCAACATCCGGGTTCAGGGCAAATGCACTCACCTTCGCACCTTTAAGCCCGATCTCTTCTTGCACGGTGAATACCCCGTAGACAGTCAGCGGAGTCTTCATCCGTTTGATGACCTCAATCAGGACAGCAACACCGACGCGGTTATCAAGCGCCTTGCCTGAAACCCGGTCCCCGGCAAGCCTGGTAAACTCCTGCTCAATCGTGATCGGAGTACCGATCTCGATACCAAGAGCAGTGACCTCATCAGCAGAAGAGACTCCGACATCGATGAAGAGATCATCCATCTTGATCTCTTTTTTGCGGTCTTCAGGGGTCATAATGTGTGGGGGTTTTGCACCGAGGACACCGATCACCGGGCCACGGGTGCCATGGAGGATAACCCGCCGGGTGTACAGGCTCGGATTATACCAGCCACCAATACCGACAAATTTGATGAATCCTTTCTCATCCACATACTGAACCATCAGCCCGATCTCATCCATATGCGAGGCGATCATCACTGAAAAGTCAGATCCTTTCCTGACAGCAATCAGATTGCCCAGTGTATCTTCCCTGAACTCATCGACATAGCCTTCAAGCTCTTTCCTGACTATATTCTTGATATTGTCTTCAAACCCGGAGACCCCATGTGCATCCGAGAGTTTCTTTAGTAAATCATAAACCATGAATTATTCACCCGACTACTGTACTGATCCGTTTAAGCGCTTCCCTGATATTATCCTGTGATGTTGCATAACTGAACCGTGCATATTCATCTGCATTCTTGCCGAAGGCATCACCGGGAACCACCACCACACCTGCATCCAGGACCTTTTTCGTCATCTCTTTTCCGAGTGGGACAAACGCATAAAATGCACCTCCCGGAACCGGGAAGTCAAACCCGAGATCATGAAGCCCGTTGCAGAGCAGATCACGTCGTGTCCTGTACTCATCACGCATGACCGGGACACATGATTGATCCCCGGTGTAAGCAGCGTGAGCAGCATACTGCGAGATGGACGTTGCACAGGTCTGGCAGTACTGATGAACTTTCAGGCATTGCTGAATATAATCCGGATGACCGGCGAGATACCCGACCCGCCAGCCGGTCATTGCGTAGGTCTTGCTGGTAGCGTTCACGGTGAGTACATCCTCGCCAAACCTGGCTGCACTCACATGCCGGTCCCCGTAAATGAAGTGCTCATATACTTCATCAGAAAGGACGGTAACCCCTGCGTCATTGGCAGCCTCAACCAGTGCACGAATTGTCTCCTCACTTTCAACCGTTCCTGTTGGATTTGAAGGAGAATTTAAGATCAAGAGGCGTGCTCCCTTCATCTTCTCTATTGCAGCATCGACTTTAATATGAAGGTTCTGATCCAGGGAGAGCGGATCCACCACTCCTCCGGCAAGTCTGGCACAGGCTTCGTATGAGACAAAACCGGGATCACTGATCAGTACCCGCTCACCCGGATTCACTAATGCCTGAATCGCGATAAAAAGTGCTTCTCCTGCACCAGCGGTTACAATCACCTGGTCAGGGTGATACCTGATCCCATTCTCGGTTTTTAGTTTTCTGGAGATGGCTTCCCGCAGTTCCGGCAGACCGGCGTTAAATGTGTATCCTGTTTTTCCTTCGTTTATGGCACGGATTGCTGCCTGTTTGATATGATCCGGGGTATCAAAATCAGGCTGGCCGAGGGCCATGACAATCGAGTCGGGTTTTGCTGCCTGGAAGAACTTCCGAATTCCTGACATCTCGACATCGAGGGCTCGCTGGGCAATATGATGAGTCATCTGATATCACTCGATATTTGCATGGCGGCCTTTTAGTTCTGCTTCATCGGTGCTGGTGATCTCCATCAGACGGGAGATGACCGCATCACAAAACGTCATCGCAGCAGTCTCAAAGAGTGTCCCCAGCGGAGCAAATGACCGATGCTCCCCCAGCATCTGCCTGATCTCAAACTCCACGGTCTCATCAGGAACGGTGTCGCGGTAGTTCTCTATCATTACACAGGAATCAGCCATCTTCCCAATAACCGAATCCGGATTGGAGGTGATGAGACAGATACGACCGCCGATCTCCTGGGCAGTCTGTACAATCTCAGCGATGGTCCGGGTCTTTCCCGAACCTGAAAGGACCACGATAACATCGCCCTTCTGCAGTGCAGGGGTTATCGTCTCACCGACCACATAACTCATCATACCAAGATGCATCAGTCGCATGGCAAATGCCTTTGCCACCAGACCGGATCTTCCTGCACCCATCACATAGATGCGTCTGGCTCCCATCAGTTCAGAAATGAACCGGGAGACCTCTTCATCTGACATATGGTTGGCGATTGCGTCTATGCGGGAAGCCATGAGACGCATCATCTCCTGAACGCGATGCTGATTCATATCCGGGTATCAGATTACCCTTTAAGATACATCAGGATACCGAACACTGAACCGGGATGGTAAAAAGTATCGCATATGGTGAACAAAAAAAGAGAGCGCAAAATCACCGGTCAGGTTATGTGGCGGTATGATTCTATCGTTCCAAGAGGGATAAGATCCCCATTCTCAAGCGTGGAGACCGGTCCGTGCCCACAACAGATGATCAGGCGATTTCCTTTCTTCTGCAATCCGGCATCCAGATCAGTTGCAACGTTCATCAGATCTTTACGCTCGTTTCTGACAAGGTCCGGGTTTACATTCACGCTTCTGACCAGATACACCGCAAATCCGTTATATTGGCTCCGGTCAGGGGTGAGATGCTTCAGGTTCAGAATAGTATCAGACGTGAAGAGGAGCCCGAGCTCACGACAGAGGAGATATACCATTCCATGCTGATGGCCTCCGTAGCCCTCAATTATCTCGCCGGAGATCCCGTTCTCTTCAAACCTGCAGAGTAATGGAAAGGCACCCACCTTCTCTCCGGATGGAGGCGGAAACAGATTGACCTGTACAGGTGGGTGCATCCGGGCAAAGAGGTTGATCATCACCGTGTAGACCTGTTCAAACACCAAATCTTCTGAACAGGCACCATATGCACGGTTATTGGTCTTGATCACATTCCATGTCCCTTCATGAGTCCAGACCGGAGCCTCAAAATATCCTGCCGCACCGCAGTGATCGGTATCGCCGTGGGTCAGGATGATCCTGGTAAATCCAGGCGCGCCATCAAGCCCGTAATACCTGAACATCTGCATGACATCGTTATGATAGATGCCATATCCGGTATCTACCATGATCCGACCGGTCGGGGTATCAATGACAAAGATACTCCCTCCGCCAGGGAGTTGAAAACAGTACAGCCAGATCCCGTTTGTGATTGGTATCTTCTGCACATCAGCAAAAAATCCATCTCCGGATGTTTCGGCAAGGCGCCTTCCATTCTGGAGGATCTGTTCAAGGGTTGTTTCGTACTCTTCGCCGTACTCTGTCAGCTGCTGGGCGATATGGCTGAACTGATTGAGCAGATCCACGAGGTAAGGATCTGCAGTCTCACCGAGGATGGCTCTGACCCGCTCTGCATACCTCTGGTAAAAGAGACACCCGTCAGACTCGTCATCACCGCAGTCATACCC
This sequence comes from Methanospirillum sp., assembly GCF_028679455.1. GTDB lineage: Archaea > Halobacteriota > Methanomicrobia > Methanomicrobiales > Methanospirillaceae > Methanospirillum. The sequence continues at coordinate 7,351 of NZ_JAJRBM010000439.1, forward strand.
ATCGATCTCAAGCTGATAATGGGCTCTAATTGCGTCCAGCAGTTCTTCGGTCTGTGAAGTATCCCTGACCCTGACTGCTATGGAGAGCCGGTCCGGATTTTTTCCACGGTTATCAAATGCAAGTGACGTAATCTCGGCCTTGTAGTTGTCAAGGATCATCAGAATCCGGTGAAGAGTTCCTGGAATGTCAGGGACTATTACAGTGAACCTGATACTCTTTGGATACCGTATCTCTGATTGAAGGTATCCCTGCTCTGATAATGCCTGCATAGCCCGATGACAGCCGTCAGATGAACCCCTGACAGAAACAAAAGCAGTTTTCGGGTCTATTGACCGATTAAAATGGCATCGGGTAACGGTAATTCCAGCATCTGCAATAATCCTGACCGCCTCGTGTATTGAACCGGTATCAGGGATTCTGATGATAAAAAATTCGTTTCTGCAGTCCATCAGACCACCAGTTATTCAGGGACGTAACCTTCACGATCAATGAAAAGTCCACCAAATATGGCACGCTCAATCAGTTCAGAAACATACCGCATCTTCTGTGACTCCTCAAGATCCATGTTCCGGTACACCTCAGAGTAGATCTGAACCCTGAGCAGACCAAATCTGAACTTATCAATAAGTTGCTCATTCAAGGTGCCTGCCTCGCGAAAGATCGGTTCGATCATATCGGGTAACAGGGTGATGTCCTCAAGGCATGCAGCAACCTGATCATAAAGAGGAATATGTTCCTCCCTCCCACAGAGTATTTTCAAATAATCCATTCTCACCGTTCAACAATGCTTACGAGTTTCTGCATCACATCATCGATTGCTTTCCAGCTGGGAGATTCATCTTTACGCTTGATGATGAACGGACGACCTTCGTCACCAGCCTTGCGCATCTCAGGATCGAGTGGAATGCTTCCCAGAAACGGAACGTTATGTTCATTTGCAATCCGCTCACCACCACCCTTTCCAAAGAGATCAATGACCTCACCACAGTGAGGGCAGGTCAGTCCGCTCATATTCTCCACAACCCCGAGAACATCCATCTTGAGCATCTCAACAAAGGTGATCGCCTTGGTTGAATCAAGCGTTGAAACATCCTGTGGCGTAGTTACGATCACAGCTCCCCGCAGGTTGGGAGCTATCTGGGCAATCGTGAGGGCTTCGTCACCGGTTCCCGGGGGCAGGTCTACCACGAGGTAATCGAGAGAGCCCCATTTGGTATCCTCAAGGAACTGCCTGATGGCACCGGCCTTCATGGCACCACGCCATACAACCGGTGCGGATTTTTCAGGTAGCAGAAACGCCATCGAGATGACCTGCAGTGACCCGGTTACCCGTACCGGAATAATCTTATTATTTTCAGAACTGAGCTGGTGATCTTCCAGGCCTAACATCTTTGGTACATTCGGACCATGGATATCCAGATCAAGCAGACCAACCTGGCGCCCATGGTTGGAAAGGGCATATGCAAGATTGACCGCAACTGTTGATTTACCAACTCCGCCTTTTCCAGAGAGGACCAGGATTACATGTTTTACATCAAGTTCAGCACGTGGAGGAAGTGTATTTGCCTGACCACACCCTGAGTTCTGCTTACAGGTGGAACAATTATTATCGCATGAATCTGAAGGATTATTCTCGTTTTCTGCCATAATGGAACCTTATCGTTGATGAGAGTCGTATATTATTTGGAGAAATCAGAACATAAATGAATGGGATACTTCTCTTTAGATTCGTATCACAAGTAGGGTAATTCAGATCCTCGTAACAGTTCTTTACGATATAAATACCATAGTCACCTATTTAGATTACGAGAGGGGGCAATAGGTAATGGAACGTCGGGATATCCTTGTAATAGCTGCTGCATTGATCGTGGTTCTAGTACTGGCGTTGGTGGTGAAACCGATGCTTACCGGTCAGGCCCCGAATCTGGGATTACCCCAGACACCCGAGCCGACTCCCTCGGTAGAGCAGGCTCCATCTGCCCCATCTACCGGGGTAGTCGTAACCGGACCAACAGAAATTCAACTGACGCCAGAACCAACACCTGTTGAACAAGCGACAACATCACCACCATCGGCATCAGAATCCAGGGGACAGACAGGTGAACCTCTTCCCGCTCCAACCAAGGTCAGCTGGCAACCGGATGCAGATAATCCCATGCCAGCAGTCCAGATGGTGCATTATGCTGATATTGTAGGGAAATATACCGGGAGCACGGCTCCATTCCGGATTCCTACCCCGTACTGGGAGATCGCGTATAATATTACCCCGTCCGGACCCGCACCGGTGTTCCTGATGGATGTGATGGAAAAGGGAACTGCCGGAGATGCTGACAAGACCCTGCGTAGTATGATCTATCGTCCAGGAAAAGAGATGGATCCCAAAGAGGGAAGATTCTTTGAGGGAGGTCGTGATTATTACCTTAATATTACGGCAGATCAGGTCGAGAAATACCGGATCTTTATCTCGATACCCCTGAAATATATCCCTGATACCTGATCCTGAAATCTTTCAGGATCCATCATTTTGAAAGAGGCTGCAATGGAGAAACGTGATATTCTCATCATCATCGCTGCTATTTTTATCGTCCTGTTAATGGCGATGTATGTAAAACCACTGGTGACCGGAAAACCGGTTCAACTCATTCCTGATGAACTCTCAAACTTTCTGAAAGGAGACAAACAGAACCAGACTGCTAATAATACGAGTTTTAATAATACATCCTACAAAACGATAACAAAAATGCCGGCTGTAACATCGATCAGCCCACAAAATCTTTCAGATGATGGAAATAAGACTTCCGTAATGATTCAAGGACGAAATTTTACAGAGTCCATGAATAATGTCACCTTTGTCAACGAGGGAGTTAACAAAACATTTCCCAGTACTCTCACAAACGGAACCCTGACTGCTACCAATGTATCACTCTCACCAGGAAACTGGGCCATAAAAATTGTGGACAACGATACCGAAGTTACCTACAACACTACCCGATCGATTGTCGTACTGCCTACCATTACTCCTGAACCCACATGGGATGGAAAACCTGTTCCGCTCCAGGCGACGGAAAAACCTGCGGGAACGATATTTAAGAGCAGGCAATACCCGGAGGATGTTACTCCAAACAATACAAAGATGAAAACTTTCTCAAACTTTGGTGGTGTCAGGAGTGTGTATACCGAACCATTATTCATTCCGTATAACTACTGGGATCTTTCCTATAATGTCGATTTCAGAACTGAAATTGCAAATCCCAAGGATACTTCAAATAATGTCTTTGAGTTTAATAAACAGTACAAAGAACCTCTCACCACCTATGAGGGAGAGCCTATCATCTATTATGAAGGGAACAGTTCGATTCCAACCATGATCTCTGTGAAAGATGCAGTAGAAAGTGAAACCGTTTTCAAGAGAAGTTCAGACACTGTCTTGATCAAAACACCTAATGATGAGCGGGATGCCAGCCCATCATATGATACCTCCACCGAAAATGCTCCTCCTTCGTTAGTTGAATCTGTCGGATATATGAAGCCAGATATCAGGATCACAGTAAAAAATGTAGATGATCCATCATCTCAACCGATAACAATCACACCAAATGGAGGAATTGATCCTCTCCAGTGGGATGAGGTGAAACATAAAACAGAAGCAGAGAATATCCTGAAACAACAAGGAAAGCAGAATTATTTTGATTCTGAAGAATACCAGGATGCCTGGGACGA
>NZ_JAJRBM010000440.1 GCF_028679455.1 Methanospirillum sp.
GAGGACGAGCATGGTGGTAATCACCCCCATGGCATTCTGACCATCATTGCTTCCATGACCCAGGCTATAAAATGAAGCAGACACAATCTGTAATTTGTTAAAAATTCCGTTAGTACTTGATGCGTTAGCGTTACGAAAAAGCCTGGTTACCAGGGCACCAAGAAGAAATGCGATAAGAAAACCAAGGCAGGGAGAGATTACAATAAAAAGAATGATTTTAAGAATTCCTGATATTACCAGGTAATGAAGTGCAATTGCAGCAGGAATAATAAGAATAAATCCAAAAAATGCACCTATCGGCATATACTGATTGGGATTCTCATCTTTGAACCAGTATGCAAGTAGATACATAATACCTGCCCCACATACCATTCCAATTACCGCTAACTCAATTATTTGAACGACAACACTAAAATTTGGCAGAATAACAACACTAACACCGCCATATGCTATTGCAGATCCCACTAATCCCCCGACCAGTGAGTGAACAGAGGATACAGGCAGACCAACATATGCAGTAAAAAGCGTCCATAATGACGCACAGATTACTCCGATTATTACAACTTCCAGAGTAAGATAGTCTGGAATAAATACTCCCCTGCTAATCGTTTCGGCAATGGCTGTTGTAAGAATGAGAGGACCGAGAAGATTGAAGAACGCTGCAAGACAGATTGCCCTTACCGGAGTAAGCACTCGTGTAGCAACGACGGTAGCAATAGAATTCGCAGCATCATGCAGGCCGTTTATAAAATTATAGCATAACGCCACCGCGATCCCAAAGATGAGTACCGGCTCCATGGATATCACGCATGGCGGATACAGATGTATGAGAGGATATTTACTACATCTTCGCATTTATCTGTTGAAATTTCAAGACACTCGTATACATCCTTGAATTTAATTATCCGGATTGGGTCTTTGCACTCAAAGAGATGTCGTGTGGCGTGAGAAAGGAGATCATCTGCCATATTTTCAAGCCGATTCACCTCGATGTAACAATTCTCACACTCACTCAGTTTTGTATGATTTCTAATCGACTTTACACCAATCTCAATCTCTTCAGCAGAACGACGAATAATCGAAGAGAATTGAATCATTGCATGATCATAGTCGATGATGTTATAATTCACAATTTTTTCAGCAGAATCATCAATATAGTCAAGAACATCATCCAATGCTGCTCCTAACCGGGAGATTTCCAGAGGATCAAGTGGAGTGATGAATGTGCGATTAAGAGCATTAAATATCTGATGAGTTATTGAATCACCATCATGTTCCAGATCTTTGATCACTTTTTGGGCTTCTCTTGCATCGATCTCCTTATTCATCATCTTTTCAAGAATTTTTGAGGCTGCAACTACCGTTTTTGCATGAGTTTCAAAAAGAGAAAAAAACTCTTCATCCTGGGGTATGAGCCATTCCTTTATTCCCATATTTCCTGATTATTGTTTCATTGATTAATTATAGAAGATTAAATTTCTGATTCGGATATCTAAATTTCAGATAGGATATACAATGGGTAGGTTGTAAAATATTTAACAACTAATTGGACCTACGCTCTATCGGTAATCTCTATAATCTATAGAGGTGCGAAAGGATTGATTAAATCGATCCTTTTGAGTTAAATTGCTATGAATGTAAGATTAAATCAAAAACACTCAAAAAGAGGTTTACGCAATAAATGTGCCCTAATTTAAAACTATTACTGTCTGTGTTCTCTTTGAAACGAACGATGCTGCTGCTAGTCATTCTCCTATCTATTTGGATTGGAGCAGTACAGGCAGCAGAAATCACGGTTAAAAACACAGCCTCTGATTCTTCAAAAAGTGTATCAGCTTCGAAATCTGAACCACCTAGTTATGACGTAGTATTCCCAGAAGAGCAAGTCCAGCGTATTGATATCGAAATTTCTTCTGAAAATTGGCAGAAGATGCTGGATAATATGACTGAACTTTATGGTGAGTTCGGAGAAGATACCCCGATGTCCATGCCGACTGGAAACTTCACTCCTGGAGAGATGTCTGAAGGGATGGACATGCCTGGCATGACTGATACGAATCCGGTATATGTCCCTGCACAGGTGACTCTGAATGGAACGACCCTTGTTGATATAGGGATCAGATTCAAAGGATTCAGTTCGCTCTCAGGATCCTGGCGTGAAGGAACATACAAGATCTCTCTGAAACTGGACTGTGATCAGTTCAAAGACGAGTACCCCGAAGTAAAAGGACAGACTCTCTATGGATTTGATGAACTGAACCTTCAGAGCGGGTATGGTGACAATTCCCTGATGAGGGATAAGGTCGTCACAGAGATCTTCCGTGATGCAGGTGTTCCTGCTCCAAAAGCCTCGTTCTATCAGGTATATATTGACAAAGGCAACGGGCCTGAATATTTCGGTCTCTACACGATGCTTGAGGATGTGGGTGATACCATGATCTCTTCCCAGTTCTCAGATGATTCAGGAAATTTGTACAAGCCTAAAGGTCAGATGGATGCAACCTTCCGGAACGGTACATTTAATTCCAGTTTCTTTAAGAAGGAAACAAACAAGAAAAAGAACGATTATAGCGATCTTAAACAGTTCTACACGGCTCTGAATTCTGAAAAGAGAACCACAGATCCTGCTGCATGGAGATCAGATCTTAAATCCATCTTTGATGTAGATGAGTTCCTTACCTGGCTTGCAACCAACACGGTTATCCAGAATTGGGATACATACGGCTCGATGGCCCATAACTTCTACCTGTATACCAATCCCTCAACCGGCCAGATAACCTGGATTCCCTGGGATAACAACTTAGCCCTGCGGAATGGAAGTGAGCCAATGGGTGATATGGATATGGGAGGACAAGCCCCGGGATTCGGAAACTTCTCAGCAGGAAACATCTCTCCTAGGTCATTTGGAATGAACAGTCCTTTCGGCCAGGTGACCGGTGACTTTGGCAACTCAACTCCGGGAGCCTTCCCGATGGGGATGCCTGGAGGAATGGGTGGTGGAATGAACATGACCGGCATGGGACCAGGCGGCGGAACACAGGATATCAGTCTTGCCAATGTCACCAGTGACTGGCCTCTGATCAGGTACCTGATGGATGATCCGGAATATCACGAGAAGTATGTGAACGCGGTTGCAGCGGTAATCACTGACGTATTTAATCCGGAACGCATGGAACCCATCTATACCAAAAATCACGAACTCATCAGCCCGTATGTAGTTGGTGATGACGGGGAGCAGGAAGGATACACTCATCTGAAGAGTTCGGATGATTTCACCACATCGCTCAATTCACTGACTACCCACACTGCAGCACAGTATGAAGCAGCACAAAAATTCCTCGAAGAACAGGAGGAGACATAATGGAAGGCATACAGCAGGCTACCGGAAAGGATGAACCCCTTGATACTGTCCTTGACCGGTTCAGGTCGATTGGTCTTACAGAGATGGAACATGCCAATCTGCAGGATCGCAAAGAGTCCAAGTACCTGCTCACAGCAGAGCAGGCGAAAGATCTCATTGCTCATCTCCCTGATACGTACCGGGTCTTTGAGGCTAACGGACAGCGAGTCCAGACATACTCGACAACATACTATGATTCACCCCGTTTGAGTCTCTACCTTACTCACCATAACGGGAACAAACCGCGGTACAAAGTAAGAACCAGGTCATATGTCGGATCTGACCTGAACTTTCTTGAGGTCAAGGAGAAGAAGAACACCGGCAGGACCATCAAGCACAGGCTTCAGACCGAGGGACTTATCACAAACCTCGGGGCTGACCTCTGTGAGTTCTTCAGTTCATGCCTTCCCTTTGACTATTCAAAACTCAAGCCGGTTCTGGTGAACGAGTACAAACGTATCACTATGGTCTCAACAACAGATCCCGAGCGTATCACTCTGGATGTAGATCTCACGTATCATTCAGATTCAGCAGATCTTGCATTTCCCGAGATCGTGATTGCTGAACTGAAACGGAGCAGTGAACACTCCGATTCACCGGCCTTTGACTACCTGACCCGTATGCGGGTGAAACCAAAAGGATTCTCGAAATACTGCATTGGGATTTCACTCCTGTATGGCAACCTGATCAAACATAACAACTTCAACATGACACTCCGTTTGCTCCAGAAGTTGATGCATGGAGGATCAATACGATGCTAATTACTGAAGCATTATCGTTTGTCGCCGGAATGGTGATAAACCTCACCTTCTCCCTGATCGTAGTCAGGGGGATCTATTACCCTCACCGCCGGGCACAGGACTATGTCTTCACGTTCATGGCCTTCTCGGTGGTGGTTTACCTGATAATGGGGCTATTTACCTCTGTTGAACTTTCGATAGGGGCAGGGTTCGGGCTGTTTGCATTATTTTCTGTACTGCGGTACCGTACCGATACAGTTCCGATCAGGGAGATGACCTATCTCTTCGTTATCATCGCTCTACCGATCCTGAACTCTATCCTCTATGGTAGTGGTCAGTACGTCAACCTGGTCCTGTCAAACCTGATGGTTATCTTGGTACTCTGGATTCTTGAGAAGAAGTGGGGATTCAGGTATGAAGAACGTAAACTGGTCAGGTACGAGCGGATCGAACTGGTTCGTGCAGATCGGCGTGATGATCTGATTACAGATATCAGGAACAGAACCGGTCTGCCGGTCACGAAGGTTGAGGTTATTGAGCTGGATTACCTGCGTGACTCGGCTGATCTCATGATCACGTATGATCAAGATTCTCTTCCCCTTTCAAGTGAATCTGCGATCTCCTCAAATCCAGAGGATATTATTCATCCGGTAATTACCCCAAATCAATAATTTTTGGGAATGGAATGCCTGTTTTTTCATTATGCAGCGGATATTTGCGTGATATTCAATTCAGGAGTTATGATGAATGTGGTTTAGGATAAAATTATTTCATCCGGTAATTTTTTTAATGGTTCTTTTAGTGGTGAGTGGTTTGATAGGAGTATCTGGTGCTGACAGGTTACCATCAACAGTTTCAGAAACTCAACAGATCACAATTGATACACAGATAGACGCTATCGCAACAGTAGATGTAGGGACAAAAATGGATTGGCAAACCGTGAGAAACGGGAGTACTACTGACACATCTATTGGAAAAGGAGAGATTATCTCAACAGTAGTCTATGTAGATTCGGTCCTGTCCAATGGGGGAGATATTAGTGTAGTCAAGAATATCGGTTTTGATTCATCTAATATGATGAGGGATAAGATGTACAACCTTGAATCAGAAAAGGTCATGACATATGCAGGTTCGAGCGGTTCACATCTCGTAGGAGCCGAATCACTTATTCTTGATGTACGAGGGAATTATACCAGTAATACTTCAGAGAGTGTAGCGTGTGTTTTTAGCGATACTAACCTCATCCATAATCCCATGTTTGAAAATGTTGTTGAAGCGCAAAGTGACGTATTAAATCTTAATAAAGGGCAGATATCAACAAAAGCGGAGGTTAGAGCAGTTGGTTCGAGTATCAGTACTTCAGCGGGTATGAATTACCAGATTGCAGTTACTCCTGATTCGAATTCTCATGAAGATTATGCAAATGGTATTGTGAAAACAAATTTTGCAGGAGATATTATGGAGGCCCGCGATAAAAAACCAAGTGGTTCTAAAAAAGATGCGTATGTTAACGACTGGAAAAAGCCTGCTGCAACCAACAAGTGGAGAGATTCGACCGAAGTGAATGGAAATATATCTTCAATCCAAAAAGCATTTAACTATAAATCTGGGCTTAAATTGTAGATAAATTGCTGAATAATGACAGGAATCATTTTGGTTTAGGATGCAATCTACTGTTTTTCTTTTTTTCAGGGGGTTTTATCAGTAATCCTGATATCGCTTCCATTCTGTCAATCGCCATATATATCATAAAATCGGTACTTGAATGCAAACCGGTGAGCTTGTTCATCCGTAACGGAGGAATTGAGAGTGTCTCTTTATCATCGACTATTATTTCAAATATATTGTCAAAATCAGTAAATTCTACCAATTTCTTCTTTTTCGGTGGAGGAAACGCTAATTTGTTTATACCTGACATTGGGACATATATTACAGATGTACTTAATTTGCCTAATTTTTCCTCAACGATTTGGGATATGTTTGGATTATTTGAGATGAGGTAGAGGGTGAGCGGCGCTGAAACATCAATATTTTCAAATAATGGGAGATATCTCTCTCCCATTATGCATATGATATAATGTTCTGCAGTACTTATCATCTCCCGAA
>NZ_JAJRBM010000042.1 GCF_028679455.1 Methanospirillum sp.
CACAAAGAGAGCTGCCACCTCTTTCGTATGCTCATCAGGGGTTTCTACCTCATAATCACAGTTCGTATCCCCACTTGCAAGTTTTTTCAGGTTTTTCCCGAGGTGATCCACCTCCCTTTGCAGATATGAGATCACACTAAGCTGTTCAGTCATATCCTGAACAGTCTCAACATACCCGACCTGTTCGCCCCTGGCATTCAGGACTGGTTTTGTGACCTGTTTCCCGTTCATCCCCTGCCATTCAAAGTAACTCTCCGTGATTCCTTTCTTTTGAAGTTGCTCTATGCCACAATTTTCGGTTCTACAGATCGTTGCATCTGCTGTGTAACAGGGAAGTCCATACGCAGATTTTCGATCTTTTATAACCTTATTTTTCAGAAGAACAGCTTCAAATGCCGTATTCATATAGGTCCATTTTCGATCCATATCGGTGACATGGATCGGAAACTGGACGGCATCAAGAATTGATTCATACCAGGCAACCCGGTTCAGATGTTCGGTCAGATCCTCAACCGTTTCAACATAACCAACCTGTTCACCCCTGGCATTCATGACCGGTTTTGTGATCTGTTTTGCGGTCATTCCCTGCCATTCAAAGTAACTCTCGGTGACACCTTTCTTTTGAAGCTGCTCTATGCCACAATTTTCAGTCCTGCAGATCGTTGCATCTGCTGTGTAACAGGGAAGTCCATACGCTGACTTTCGATCTTTTATAACCTTATTTTTCAGGAGAACATCCTCAAAGGACTTATTCATATAGGTCCATTTTCGATCCATATCAGTTACATGAATGGGGAACTGGACGGCATCAAGAATTGATTCGTACCAGGCGGATTTGTCATACATAACAGAAACGTCAATAACGGTGATCAGAAGACACTTCTGCTGATTATATGTGACAGGTTGCAGGGTTACCTGAACAGGAAAAACCTCTCCATCTGTACGGATCTGTTCACAGTCGAAGGTGACCGTTTTACCTGAAAGAGCCTGATTACTATACTTCTTAACTGCTTCTTCTGAAATTTCCCCGGTACTCAACCGTTTAGGGAAAAAGAGAGAAGCGGATCTGCCAATAACATCCTCTTGACTATTTATACCATAAAGGGTGTAGGTGGCTTTATTGCAATCAAGAAACACACCTTCAGGACTTATGATTTGGATTGACACCGGTGTCGAATCGATTATACTGGTAAGCGATTCAATTTCTTGGGTCTTAATGTCTGTTGTCATAATTGTCCTCATGAAAAATCATCTACATCAAACAGCTCCAGGTGCACAAAATTCCAGAGTGATCTGCTGAGATAGGTCTCCCGAATAAATACCAATACGATAACCCAGTATTTATGCTATAGCCTGTTTCAACAGGACAAAATCGATTTATCGGCAACTTCAGATATTACAATTTAAAAAAACCAACCAGATGGATACCAGCAGATTAACTTATAAAAATACATAGCATTTCCATGAAAAATCTACAAATATACCAATATCACTCTGCTCGGTTACAAGCCCAAGATCATAACCCTCAAATAATACCAGGATTTGATATGCTATCTGGAGAATGCGTGATCACCCGGAGTGGTGATTATGGTATTAAGAATTGGAATCCGCTTTTCTTTCACCACGGACAGAGTCATACCAAATATTAAGATTGAAGCAAGACGTGAATATCGTTCTCTCATAGTTCAACAGGGATACCAAGAATCCCGGTTGCACTTTCTTCAAATACCGCTTTGGCAATATTACTCAGACCCCGTGCAGCAGTCCATTCATCAAGGACCAGAGGACGGTTCCCAAGCAGTTCAGTAACTCCGGGTTCAACCGCTTCAGCCAGACTTCCACAGAGGGCAACCGGTGAACCAGGGGCTAACAGGGCAAGAGAGGCACATTCCATCGCGGCAAACATGGCAAGAGCAGGAATCTGCTGATCCTGAGGGAGATTCCTGCTTACGCCTGCCTGAAGAAACGCCTCGTTTGCAGAAACCTCACCAAAGTCTACCGAACGAATCGCATCCAGATCAAGGGCACCGTGTACCCGTCCGGGTGCAAAGAGGCATGCATCAAATCCACCAATAATCCGCCCATCCTTAACCAGGAGGGAGACTGTGTTGGAGCTGATGTCACACACGATACAGTCGGAACCCAGATGGCGGACCACCTCATACGCAATCCCAATCTTTTCAGGGCTCGCCTGATGAGAGTATGCTTTGAACCTGGGATCGGTTGGAGAGCCGCGATGCAGCCCGGGGATTGCTACTGCAGGTAGCCCGCTCTTCTGTACCTCATCAAAGACCCGGGTCCCTCCACCTGTATGTTCTCCGGCGCCCTCGTGACTGATGAGACCTCTGTTTTTGAGATGCTGAATGCGTGTTATCGATGAAAAATTGTCACCCATCGAGTAGGTTAGTGCTATTCCCTCTATGGTATCCAGACCCATATCAGGGGAAAGACGCAGGAGATCGGTCAACTGAAAGCCGGTTGCCTCCTTTCGCGGTATCTTAAAACAGGTACCATTTCCTGCAAACCGCATGGCTGTTGTTCCGTGATCGATCCCGATGAACATGGCTTACGCTTAGGTAGAAGGAGAGGGATATTTGTATGGATGCGTAGTATCGTAACCGGCGGAGCCGGATTCATCGGTTCTCATATTGTGGATCACCTGGTAGCGCAGGGAAATGAGGTTATCGTGATCGATGCACTCCTCGCCGGAGACCTGCGATTTATAAGTGCACATATCGATTCAGGAGCGGTCAGGTTCGTCAGGGCAAACCTCCTTGAACCGGGATGGCAGGATGTCTGCGCCGGTGCTGATCGAATCTGGCACATCGCAGCAGATCCTGATGTCAGGGAGAGTGCGGTGACCCCTGATGCCCAGTTGAATAACACCATCATTGCAACCCACCGGGTTCTCGAAGCGATCAGAATACATAAGATCTCTGAGATCGTCTTCACCTCCACATCCACGGTGTACGGAGAGGCAACTGTTATTCCGACTCCAGAAACGTATACCCCAATGGAGCCGGTCTCAGTATACGGTGCTGCAAAACTTGCCTGTGAAGCACTGATATCAGCTTATTGTCACAGCTTCGGAGTCAGGGGATACATATTCAGGTTTGCCAATATCATCGGCCCGAGGAGCGGTCATGGAGTCATCACCGATTTTATTAAAAAACTGAGGGCTGATCCAAAAGTACTTGAGATCCTCGGGGACGGAAAACAGACCAAATCATATCTGGAAGTGACCGCATGTGTCGCTGCGATCACCTACGTAATCGAGCATGCACGGGACCAGGTAAACACCTACAACATCGGATCAGAAGACTGGATCGATGTAACCACCATCGCCAATATCCTTGTTGAAGAGGCTGGACTCACCGGAGTGACCTATCGGTACACCGGGGGAAGCCGGGGATGGGTTGGCGATGTCCCGAAGATGCAACTCTCCGTTGAAAAACTCAAGGCTCTCGGATATACTCCGGAGATTGGAAGTCACGAAAGTGTGAGGCTGGCGGTGAGGGCAGCATTGTCGGGGAACTGATGAAGTATCTTATTGTGCTCGGAGACGGCATGGCTGATGAGCCGATTGCAGAACTCGGGGGTAGAACCCCGATTGAGGCAGCAGACACTCCATTCATGGATCAGATTGCACGGGAAGGGGCAATGGGACTTATCAGAACGGTCCCTGATGGTTTTCAGCCGGGAAGCGATATTGCCAATCTGGGAGTTCTCGGATATGACGTGAAGACCTGTTATACCGGGAGAGGAGCCCTGGAGGCGGCAAGTATGGGTATCGAACTCGGCCCTGCTGATATGGCCTATCGATGCAACCTGGTTACCATCACTGATGGAGTAATGGATGATTTTTCAGCCGGGCACATCAGCAGTGCTGAAGGAGCTGCCCTGCTGCAGAGTCTTAATGACGAGATAAAAAAGAGCAATGCAATTTTTTATGCGGGGGTCAGCTATCGCAATCTTATGGTTGCACCAGGGGGAGGAGGAGTACAATCGACGCCACCTCATGACATCGTTGGTCAGGAGATCAAATCCTCACTACCAACCGGGCCTGACCGTGACCTCATCCTTACCCTCATGGAGATCAGTAGCAGAGTCTTCTCTGATCATCCGGTCAACAAGGCACGCATTGCAGCAGGGAAAAAGCCTGCTACGCATATATGGCCATGGAGCAGTGGGAAACGTCCTGAGATCCCATTATTCCGGGACCGGTGGGGGATAGCCGGAGGGATGATATCAGCCGTTGATCTGCTCAACGGAATAGCCAGGTACGCGGGTATGGAGATCATCAGCGTTCCGGGGGCAACCGGGTTTCTCGATACCGATTACCAAGCAAAGGCACGATATGCAGTTGATGCATTGAAACGGCTCGACTTTCTGTATCTCCATGTCGAGGCACCTGACGAGGCAGGCCATATGGGTGATCTGAAAGAGAAGATCCTTGCCATTGAACGGATAGATACCATGCTGGGAACGATCATGCAGCAGTATGACGGCCGGATTGCAGTACTCCCTGATCACCCTACTCCGATCCGGGTGAAAACCCACACCATGGATCCGGTTCCGTTCGCAATCAGAGGGATCAGAACTGACCGTTGCACCCGGTTTTCAGAAAACGAGCCGAAATTGGGATCATTCGGAGAGATAACAGGCACAGACCTGCTTCCCCTGCTCTTCTCACCCTGATCACCTGTACGGCCAGACAGGGATCTATCTTATTTTTACCGACAGAATCTAGTCATCAGGATTCCAATTAATCACCAGTACCGGGCCGGTTTGCACGCAGAACCAGCAGGCCCACAATAAAAAGGGGAATTATGCCAAAGAAGAGTCTGTTGATGTGGGATGAGACCCTCTTCAGGGACCCCGATGTGTTCGAGATTGATTACATCCCTGATCAGTTCAATTACCGTGAGAACCAGATGCGCGAACTCTCCTTCCTGCTCAAGCCAGGGTTGAAGGGAGGGAGACCACTTAACGCCATCATCAAGGGAACTCCGGGAACCGGGAAGACCACCTCGGTAAGAAAGATCTTCAGCGACCTTGATGATATCGACTCCATGATGGTTCCGGTTCAGGTTAACTGCCAGATTGAAAATACCCGGTTCTCCATCCTTTCAGAAATATATAAAAAACTCGCAGGGCACAGTCCTTCTGCAGCAGGGAACTCATTCAAACGGGTTTTCGAATCCATTGCCCAGGCAATGATCGAGCAGAACCGGGTGGTGGTGGTGGCACTTGATGATGCAAATTACCTGCTCGTTGAGAATGAGTTGAACAAAATTCTGTATATCCTCTTGAGATCTCATGAAGCATATCCGGGGACACGTGTCGGCGTCGTCGTTATCATATCAGATATGGAGGTCGATCTTTCCAGAGAGATCGACACCAGAGTCAGGTCTGTCTTTTCTCCTACCGAGATCTATTTCCCCCCGTATGCAGAAGCCGAAGTATATAATATTCTGCGGGAACGCGTTCTGCAGGGTTTTTATCCCGGTGTTCTTTCAGATGAGATGCTGAAACTCATCGCTGCCCATACCATGTCCTCCGGAGATCTGAGAGTCGGGATCGATATGTTGAAGCGGGCTGCTCTGAATGCTGAAATGGGTGCAGAGCGGGAGATCAGCAGGGAGCATATCAGAGCTGCATATAAGATCTCCAAATACGTGCATCTGCAGTTCAGTCTCAGGTCCCTCTCAAAAGAGGAGAAGGATGTGATCAAACTCATTGCGGTTGCGTCTGCGTCAGATGAACAACTCACGACCGGAGATATGTTTGAGAAGGTAAAAGGGGAACTGAAGATTGGGTACACCACTTTTTATGAGATAATCCAAAAACTTGACGCACTCCGGCTGCTGAACCTTCAGTATAAGGAAGGAAGGGGTCGGACACGATTAATAAATCTTCGGTATGATCCTGATAAAATTCTTTTATATCTATAAAAAGGCATTCAGAGACGAAATCGAAGTCTTCAATACCCTTCCATCACACATGTTAGGGTACTCCATGGGGGTTCGAACGTGATTAGTGTTAATGAATTAGCTCTTGAAATATTCGATAATCTCGCCAACTATTCTGAAGATTTTAATGTTGCATACCATGAACTTGACAATGGTGCCAAGATCGTGGATTGCGGTGTGTCTGTTGCAGGAGGATATGCAGCAGGTCGTGCTTTTACCGAGATCTGTATGGGGGGTCTTGGAGAGGTCAACTTCAGAATGGGCCAGATCAAAGATGTGCCGATGCCGTTCATCGAGGTTAGCACAGACTTTCCGGCAATCTCCTGTCTTGGAGCACAGAAAGCAGGATGGACAGTAAAAGCAGGCAACTACTTTGCAATGGGTTCCGGACCGGCACGGGCACTTGCACTCAAGCCAAAGCATACCTATGAGGTGATCGGGTATGAGGACGAGAGCGATGATGCAGTCATTGCGCTCGAATCTGATCACCTTCCCAACGGTGAAGTCATGGCAAAGATAGCGTCGGAATGTGGCATCGAGGTTGAGAACCTCTGTGCAGTGGTTGCTCCGACCGCATCGATCGTCGGGTCCATCCAGGTATCCGGCCGGTGCGTTGAGACCGCCATCTACAAACTGAACGAACTTGGTTTTGACACCAGGAAGATCACCGCAGCAATCGGCTGTGCACCCATACCACCGGTTAAAGCAGACGCAACCAAGGCAATGGGAACAACCAACGATGCGACCATCTATCACGGTCAGATCAACCTCACCATGACGGCACCGGAGATCAAGGACTACCTTGAAAAAATTCCGAGCAACAAGTCAAAGGGGTATGGCAAACCGTTCTATGAGATCTTTAAGGAAGCCAACTTTGATTTCTACCAGATCGACACCTCACTCTTCTCACCAGCAGAGGTAACGATCAACGAACTGACCGAAGGCAAGGTTTACCATGTCGGAGCAGTCAACCCTGATGTTGTCCTCAAGTCATTCGGGTATATCTAACCGAAAACCGGTTCTTCTTTTTTAAGTTATAGACTAAATCCTGTAGATTCGGGATAGTAAAAAAAGAGTTAAGCCTCGATACCGAGGGCACCTAGCAGATCTGCAAGGGGAATCCCATGTGCTGCAGCAGCCTCACTGACAGTCTCGCCACGGCTGATTGCACATCCGACACAGCCCATGCCAAACCGTGCAAAAATTGCGGCAGCTTCCGGATTCGCCTGGAGAACTTCCAGAATGGTTGAGTCCTTATTTACTGACATAATTATTATGTTGCCGATCACTACGGAAAAAAGATACGGAACCGGATCCCCTGACCATGGTACGAACACCATTTAGAAACAGATTGATACCTGAAGATCATATACAACCCTCAGGAGAAAGGTAATCAGGATTGAATATGTTCTGGTACCTGTATACGTGATACCATGCTCTGGATATCAACACGTTGTCTGAAGGATTCCCCGCTTGAGGTCACGCTTGAGAATCTGGGTTCACTTACCCGCGGTGTTGAGATTGTTGACGCCGGAGCACATCGGATCCCATCGGTGAGTCTGTTAGAGTCGTTTCCGTACCGGTATTCAATTCGTCTGCCACACCTCGATATCAACCTGGCAAGTATTCTGGAACCGGTACGGCAGGCATCAGTAGCCGCGACGGTAGAACGGTTTACGTTTGCCGCCGAAGTGCAGGCCGATGTGATAGTCAGCCCCGGATACCTCACTGCCCAATCTGACTTTGCCCTTGCCCGCAGACAACTCTCGCGGTCAAGCAAGGATCTGATTCAGGCAGCAGACGAGTACGGAGTACGGTTCCTCTTGAGAAACACGGGACGATGGGCTAACTATCTACTCAGAACTCCTGAAGATCTCGGGATGGTTAGTCAGGTTCCCCTTGCCCTCGATATCGGGCATGCCCATGCAAACGGTTGCCTTCCCCAGTTTTTGCATGATGGGGCAAGCCGTTATCTCTATTTGTATGACTGTAAGGGGATCTCTGAAGACCATCTTGAGGTCGGGCAGGGATCGATCAACTTCAGCACTATCGCTGCCGCCATGTATGCTCATGGTGCCCAGGGAGTTGTTGATGTTCCCACCTACCGGAGTGCCTATAATAGTATCAGAGCACTCAGGGAATTCGGAATCGGATAAGGTTTACGAGCGATGATCAGGTACAGAATCCTATCATGGAATGTAAACGGACTTCGCGCGATTTCAGGAAAAGAGATCCTGGATGGGAGAAAATTTCCTGAATTTCTGAACCATGAACAGCCGGACATCTGCGGTCTGCAGGAGACCAAGGTGGACGCAAAGAGCCTTCCACCAGAACTGGGACGAATCGGGGACTATTTTTTCTATCTGAATCCTGCAGAGCGAAAAGGATACAGCGGAGTCGGTCTTTATACCCGAAAGGAACCTGATGATATCTCCTACCGGTTCGGCCCTGGTGAGTTTGATCACGAAGGGAGAACCATCATTGCCCGTTATCCGGAGTTCACGCTTTATACGATATATTTCCCAAACGGGGGTGCATCCGAAGAGCGGCTCGCTTTCAAACTCCGGTTTTATGATGCGTTTCTTGCCCACATCAGAGAACGGGATGCCGCTGGAGAGCGGATCATCATCTGCGGAGATGTCAATACCGCTCACTACCCGATCGATCTTGCAAGGCCGAAAGAGAATGAGACCGTATCCGGGTTTCTCCCGATAGAACGAAAGTGGCTTGATCAGTTGGTTGAGTCAGGATTCATCGATACCTTCAGACTCTTTGAATCCGGGGAAGGCCATTATACCTGGTGGGACTATAAGACAAGAGCCAGATCCCGCAATGTCGGGTGGCGAATCGATTACTTCTTCTAAAACAAGCGGATGAAGGAACATGTAATCAGTTCTACGATCCGCAATGAGATCCTGGGATCAGATCACTGCCCGATCGAGTTGGTCATTGAATTTCAGTAAAGAGAAATTGCTTTGCACGATCAGGAGATAGGATACCGGAGCAGTGCAGCAATTCCACCCAGTTTTTCAAGCCGCTGACCAGGTTCGAACTGAGTTGAAAGGATGACCACATCAGACCTCATCGCTTCTGCTTCTTTGAGGATGACGGTCACCGAGGGTATGTGAAGTCCGGTATCAGCAACCAGGAGAGTCTCAACCGCACCAAATTTGACCGCATCAGATACCTCCTGCGCTCCATATGCAACGGGTTCATTTTTTGCGATCCGTGCCATCAGTTCATCAAGAAATTTTACTTCCCTGGCTAGTTGAAGATCACCGGTGAGTTTCTCAAGTGCTCCCTGTCCGATAACCTCCTGGACTGCGCCTCTCCCACTCCGGCGGGTCTCAAGGACCAGAACTGCACCAGCACGATCCGGTTGTTGTGAACGGAGTCGCTTCGCGAAATCTTCTTTTATAAACCCGGGACCTGCAATGATGAGCGGACCGGTTACCGGTTCCAGAACTGTGATAACGGTATCATAGAGATCCTGCCTGGTGCTGCACTCCATGCCTTTCCCACTTCCGGCAGTAAGGGTATAGATCTGACGCGGCCCGTAACTGTGCATACGGTAGAGTTCTGCATCTCCTTCTTCGATTGCAAGGATATGAACCGCTTCAGATCCTGCACTCCTGACTGCACGGTCGATCCGCTCAAGATCTGCCTGATGCCAGGTTCTGATCACTGAGATCTCAAACCCGGGCTCAAGATTCAGAGTATGATGCGAACCCTCATCCACTCCCTGCTCGATGAGCCCAAAAACCCTCAGACGGAGAGCATATTCATGAAACTCTACCTGTTCAACCCGGATACCGAGTCTGACCGGGCGCTTCTCCTGTTTTTCTGGCCGGAGTTTATCGGTTGCACCTTCAACACTGCGCAGGGTAGTAGCAAACACCAGAGATCCAGGAATGATCAGATGCTGGAGATGCCAGAGGTCATCTGATGATTCAGGAAAGAGTTTGATCTCGCCAAACGAACGCTGAAGTTCACCGATATCTGCCTTCATACCGCTTCCCTGATATCAGAACCTCCGGGCGGGACAAAGGCAGCGATGGAGTCGGTGTTGAGTGCGAACTTGAGTGCCTTCTGTTCAGACTCAGGGAGCCGGTCACGCAGAACACGGACCACCTTTTTAGCCACATCATTCGGTTCAAAAGTTCCCGGTGTAAGAAGCAGGAATAGTTCTGCACGTTTCTGAACCGCTGATGCAGGACCGCCGATGATCCGGGTCTCAGGTTTTTTCTGCAGTCCGATTGCTATCTCCAGGGGTACTGACTTGAACCACTGCCGTTCACCCCTGACCACAAAGGATCCGCGGGAGAGGTATTCTCCGGATTCAGCAGTCTTGGATACCTGATCCGGGCGTGCAGCATACACGTCGGCAGTACCAAACCCTGATCTCCATGCTCCTGAATAAGCGGCAGCAAACCTGGATACCTCATCCCAGTGTTCTGTCTTCCCTTTGACGATGATAACACTGGCTCCGTGGATATCAGCATGCACAAAGGTGTCACCACCTTCCAGGTATTTCTTAACCAGATCCTCGTTCTGGCCGGCATCGCGTCCACCGATGACCAGGACTCCGTCTGAAGTCTGAAACCATCTGAACCGGTGATACCATTTATTTTTAGGCTTCACATACCCGGTAGCTTTACGAACCGGCTGGTGAATCTGCCGCTCCATCGCCGCTTTGGCACCGGTCAGTTTCCGTTTGAACTTCTTGATCTGATCATAATTCCGCCCCGCATTCTGCTCAACGGTATCGTGAACAAATATCTTTACCACAATACCCAGGTCAAGTTCAACAGCGGCCTCTGCCGGGAATACCTGCTTGATCTTCTTTCCAACCCCGGATGTGTCGGCTTTGAGAATATCCTCAATCTCCTGCCATGATTTTACTTGTGAAACTGATCCAAGGGTGGTGATAACCTCCTGTACAAAGGAGTACTCCTCATAGATCTTCTCAACGATTTCTTCGTATCGTTTGATCTGGCGTTCAAATTTTTTAGATGCTTCCTGCTGCTGATGTCGTATCCGATCTTCACGCGATACCTTGGGCTTGGCTTCTTTGATCTCCCTGACTTTCTTCGGATAATATACTACCAGGGCATCACTGAATAAGGGGAACGGACCCTGTAGGACAGGGTCAGCAGTAACCACCGGATGACAACCGCTCTTGGTGATTACCGCAGTCGGGTGCTCTGCTGCTTCATGGAGAAGGGCATGAATGGCATCATATACGATCCCCCCATCAACGGTAGCAGCAGGAGTATCTTTAGGGATTCCGGCAGTCCGGCAGACCTGTTCCGCATACATCCCTCCGAGGAAGGATCCCACGGCAAGAGCCCTGACAATGTCACGGTCATCAGCCTGCAGTGTTGCTATAAACTCTTCGCGAGTCTGGAGACTCACATCAGAAGGAGGGAACAGATAGAGCTTGCCGGGAAGTACATCACGATCTTTGAATTTCTGCCTGGTCAGTGGCTGAATAATTGTGTAATCCTCATTGCAGAGGATAATATTGCCGACATCAAAGACCTCGATGAGCAGATGGTAAACCTGATCAGACTTCTGAACATCCAGAATAATTGTCCGCTGCAGACCACGCTGCCTGATATCGAGTATTCTGCCACCAACGAGATATTTACGCAGGAGCATGGCAAAGGCAGGAGGAATTACCGGAAATTCAGGAACTTCAGGGACGAGATGAACCCTCTTTCCCGGTTCGATAAGTATGGTTCGTTTCTCCCGTTCCTTTGTGTTCATTCGGATTGCCGCTATCCGGTCTTCTCCCTGATACACCTTATGAACCCAGAGCGGAAGCATTCGCCGCAGCTCGGCAGTTACCGCAATGAGATCCACGCCACTCATACCCTGCTGAGTTGCCATATAATACCAACTTACATATGGGCTTACAACTAAAAAAGTAGGACAAGTGGGTACCCGAATGACGGAAGAATCGTTCCAAACCGCTCCTGAATCAGAAGATACCGCGCCTGTATCCGTTCCTGAAGCAGATGACTATACCGGGAGGATTATCCGGACGATCATCGCGGTCATTGCTGGTTTTTTTGCAGGGCTGCTCTGTTTTATTACTGAAGGAAAAGCATTAGAGTCAGGCGGGTCAAGCTCAGCACTATTCTCAATACTAATTCTCATTGCAGCCATCATCATTCAGAAGCATATCTTCATGCTTCTGAGGATGAAGTACACGCTCGAAAAGAAAGACTGGTTCTACCAGGGTTTTATGACCTTTTCATTCTGGTTCGTTACCTGGACGATTCTCCTCTCCGGCTCTGCCCTTAAGGCAGCATGATAGCATATGCGAATCGCGGTAGTTCATAAGGATCGCTGCCATTCCCGTAAGTGTGGCAGCGAATGTATTTTGTACTGTCCCCGGGTCAGAACCGGGGATGAAACCATCGTCCTTGATGAAGAGGGTAAGGCTTTCATATCAGAGGAACTCTGTGTCGGATGCGGCATCTGTGTAAAAAAATGCCCGTTCGATGCCATTGATATCATCACGCTCCCTGAGGAACTTGAGTACCCGACCCACCGGTACGGGCCTAATAGTTTCGTCCTGTATGGGATGCCCGCACCGATCCAAGGAAAAGTGACCGGTGTGCTTGGTGCAAACGGTATCGGAAAGTCCACCTCGGTAAAGATCCTCTCAGGTCAGCTGATCCCGAATATGGGGTTCTTTGACGAGGAAGCAAAGTGGGATTCAATCCTCAAAAAGTACACCGGAACCGAACTCTTCGAGTACCTCCAGCTCCTCACCAAGGGAGGGGTAAAGGTATCGGTCAAACCCCAGTATATCGATGTCATCCCCAAGGTCTTCAACGGGATGGTCAGGGATCTCCTGAAGAATACTGATGAGAGGGGGAAGCTCACAGAATATATCGAGCGGCTCTCTCTGACCGGTATCCAGGACCAGGATATCAAACTCCTGTCAGGTGGTGAACTCCAGCGGGTAGCACTAACAGCAGCTCTTGCCCGCGAGGCAGATTTCTACTTCCTTGATGAGATAACCCCATTCCTAGATATTCACCAGCGGATGGCTGCAGCTCAGGTTATCAGGGAACTCGCAGAGCAGAAACCGATCGTGCTCATTGAACATGATATCGCGATCCTGGACATGCTTGCCGATACGGTCCATGTTGCCTATGGTAAACCTGCGGTCTTTGGTATCATCACCAGACCAAAAGGAGTTCGAATCGGTATCAACCAGTATCTCGACGGATTCCTCGCAGAGGAGAATGTCAGAATCCGTGATTACCCGGTATCGTTTGAAATCCGGACCCATGATGAAGGGGCCAAAAAGAATCAACTGATGAATATTCCGGTTATGTCCAAGAAATTTGACCGGTTCTCACTTCAGGTAAACGGTGGTGATATAAGAGCCGGGGAAGTGATAGGGGTAGTTGGTGCAAATGGTATCGGGAAATCCACCTTTGCCCAACTGCTCGCCGGTGCCGTGAAACCTGACAGTGGTGAGATGACCGACACGGTTCGGATCTCCTATAAACCTCAATATGTCAAGGCTGATTCCACCGATACGGTTGAGTTCACGCTCCGCCAGATCACCAAAGCGTTTGACTCAGGACGGTATCAGCATGATATCATCGAACCACTCTCCCTTGAGCCAATCCTTCAGTCACCGCTGAATACACTCTCTGGAGGAGAACTCCAGCGGGTATCCATCGCAGTCTGCCTCTCCCGTGATGCTGATCTGTATGTGCTTGATGAGCCGAGTGCCCACCTTGATGTCGAGCAACGGATGAAACTGACCAAGGTCTTCAGACAACAGCTTGAAGGAAAAGAAGCTGCAGTACTGGTCATCGATCACGATATCTATGTGATCGATATCATCAGTGAACGGCTTTTGGTTTTTGAAGGAACACCCGGAGTTGAAGGCCGGGCTACCGGTCCGTTTGACATGCGGGAAGGGATGAACCGGTTCTTAAAACAGTTGAACGTTACGTTCAGACGTGACAAAAGTGGCAGACCACGTATCAACAAGCCGGGTTCATTCCTGGATAGGGATCAGATCTCCAAAGGCGAATATTATTACCAGGATCCTGACGAATAACGATTGGAATCATACCGAATGGTATTCCAATCATCTGTTTTTCATCTGTTCTGGAATTGCTTACTTGTCTTAAAAAAGGGTTTGTAATCCACAAACCAGTTAGTGAGTAATTGCCTGCCCTGAGGGGAAGGATACAGCGGTTGTAATATTTGAGACCGATGAGGAAGAACTGCTGGAAGAATTCATGGTAGTATTTCCTGACAGGGTCTGAACCGGAGTTGCACTAACAGTCTGATTTGACTGAGTAACTGGTGTCTGAGTTGCGGTTACAACCGGAACCACAGGGACCTGGGTAACTACCGGGGTCTTTACCGGAACTGACTGAGTCACATTTGAGGAACTGCTGTTTGCATTTCCTTGGACCGATGTACTAACTGACAGGATAGCAGCACTGCCAGAGGTAGCCGGCGCTGTCGTCACGACCGGAGTGACCAGAGTACCAGTAGATGCTGCGGTTCCATTCACCGGCGTTGTGACTGACAGAATGGTAGCACTACCAGAGGTAGCTGGTGAGGTAGTTGCTATCGGTGAGATCAGGGCACTGGTGGTTGTAGTTCCATTCGACGGAGCACTGACTGACATAATA
>NZ_JAJRBM010000441.1 GCF_028679455.1 Methanospirillum sp.
CTTCAAGACGAATGAGTAACCAGGGATGCCCACCATAAAAACCATCCATAGCGATATAAGAAAACTTGATCTTCGCGGTAACTGCATTGCAGATCACGTCATATGCCAACTCTGCTTTCGTTTTAAAGCATTGTGATTCCAAGAGAATCCCTGCATCATTACAGCGACTACGGTCCGATGTCCAACTTTCAGGTAGGTATAGGCGGAAATCAAGTAATAACCGAAAACCATTCTTACCGTATGCCATGAAGACGCCTACCTGGCAGTTCTCAACCTTTCCAATATTTCCACAATATTGGCGTTTGACCCCAACGGAACAATTGCCAGCCTTGAGATTTCCGCATTCATCGATGACTAACGCACCATTCTTTCCAATAAGTCGCCAACCATTCGTAATGATCCAATCTACGAGTAATCCGTGATTCCAGGGAGATTGAGAGAGAAAATGACTGAACGATTGGTTATTCACCCAACTGTAATTGTCTGAAATTGATGTTAAATGACATCGTGAAGGGCTGGTTAAGAGACCTCAATATATGATTCTATGGCCTTACGTAGTTTTTCAACTCCGGGGTCAAAGCGTGATTTAGCACAGTCAATATATTATTCTTCTGTATATGAAGATCAATCGATATAAATCGAAATGCGCCATTTTCTAACTTGACAATTTAGAGATAATTCCTTCCGGTAAATTCAGAAGAAGTAAGGATTGAACCGGTTTTATTTCACTTTTTTTCTACCGGAGCCCAGATATTGGCGATACTGTCGATATTCCTGCTCTTGACAATCCATAATCCAAAGATGAAGAACATCATTACAACTGCAAGCCCAATCATGGCAAATACATCTTTTTCACTAAAATCTTGCGATATCAACAGTATAAAATGGCGGATTATTGCAGTCAGACCGATAATTAAAATGAGTTTAATATCAATATTTCCATATTTGAGTTCTTTTACCGTTATGTAGAGTTCGACAATTATGATAGTTAAAAGAGTTGTACTAATTATTCCTAATATTCGTGTATCTGATATAGGTCCCTCAAATCCACAAAAAAATACATAGATAGACATGTACACCGAAACCAGGTTTAATATTCCAATAAAGATGAAAGAGGTCATGGAGAAGAAGATTAACAATACCATGACAAAGTCAACCCAACTAATCTCTTCAGGTTTATATGATTTTATCAGATCAAGCGTTTGCATTTTTCCTCATGTATTGGATGGCGATGAGTGCATATAGTATGACCCGTAAAAAACAGTTTTTATTATCAGGAATTAATCAAAAATGTGCATGCGTTGTACCCTCTCTTTCCATTCTGGATAAATTGTGTTGGGTACCTGCAGGTCTGCATCCTCATTTGAGAGTACCCGGGGAATTTTCTCCTTGACATCACCGAAGGAGACAGATGACATCTGAAATGGAGATTATGTACCGTAACTGCAGGAACAATTAAGGAGAAGTAAGACCGATTGGGTGTATGATACCTCCAATAGAAGAAAGGTCAATCAGACCGTGTTATAGTGTAGATGTGTCACGGAGATGTGTCCATTGTCTTACGGGAGAAGAGGGGAAACTTCATTGTAACTTTAGTATGGTTGGAGAACCGGGGTACGCTAACATACTCGGCGGTGAGAAAATGCCCAATTTTTGGGAGATCAAAACTCAAAGATACAACTTAACTGAAGAACAATCCAGGAAACAGCCTTGCATCTATCATCTCAATCAAAAAGAATACTCAGAATCTATGATAGGGTACTGATATCTGCAACCAGTCATCGCAGAGGTATACGAGGAGATCGGTAGTACATTCACAAAAAACCGAACATACTATCCACGTATTTTATTCACTGTTATGGATATCGTATCCACAAATTCTACCACAACCTGGGTACTCTCCCTCATCATCAACGATATGTATCGTTCTATCGAGCTGGATATACCCCTTAAGACTCACCGATATGACTGCTGATCCAGGACCTGCTTTTATTATGTAGATATGATTCCTCAAAGAGTGGTATTGCAGATCAATCCGGAACGATTTCCAAATCTCCGGGATACAGGGATTGAATGTCATACGATCGCCATGTATCTCAAGCCCGAACAGAGATTCAAGTATCAACGTATACATTCCAGCCTCCACGTCCGGAATAGAGAGGAGCAGTACAGATATCTGATGCAATAACATCCGGCTCCATCTGGTATTTTAGAACACCCTGATGAGTTTTACTATGATGAACCGGGCTGATAAACGATACCAGATTCCAGGCTGCTCATGATTCTTCAAAACAGAAAACCTGAACGTGATGAGGTAGTATCTGTTCCAAACATGAGGTCATACGGGTAAAAAACCAATTTAGCGTCAGAAAGATAAGTATCTTCGGATAGGTAGTGAGAGATGAAGCCAGCGAACAGAGCCACCTTGATATCTTCGTAGAGTTTGATCCTGAATCAGTCTCGTACCGGAATATCTTGATCTTGAACGATATCCTCAGTCATTATTTCCCGGAAAGTGGAGATCGTTACAACCGATGGCGTTTCTCCTTATATCATGCCGAATATCTCACGAGAGGTTATCCGGGTATGAAATATGATCTTCCCTTTTTGTATCATATTCTTGATGAGATTGCACGATGCCAGAAGTAGCAGAAGAGACCCGTGAAGTCTATGCAGTCATCACCACCATGGGATCGACATGCCTTTGGTTTCAGCTTGCAGCACTCATCAGTATCGGCGAATCATTCGGGCTTTTACCGGATGAAGCAGGCATAGTTGTTCTATCGATGGCAGCAGGAACTATGAAAACCATACAGGAATCTGGTCTTACCCCCACCGACGGTATGGATCTGGTCCCGGTCAAACCGATGGCAGACCATGAAGAGACTATCCGCGGTATGTACGCTGCATTCCTTACCGGGCAGTATAGAAAACTCACATCCTGATTTTAATCATTTTCCAAAATAATCCATTATAGTTTGTCAGAACCATTCAAAAAAGGAAAAAATCAGGAATAACAGGTGATGATCTCTTTTTCAAGAATATCAAGACCTTCCTGCATCTCTAATTTGGTAATTGTGAGAGCGGGAAAGATCCTGATGATGTGACCATGTTTCAGATTTAGGATTAAACCATTATCCAGACATCGTTTTACAATCTCTGCAGATTTTGAATCATCAGTCAGTTCCAGAGCTATCAACAGACCCTGACCTCTCACTTCAGTAATTGCTTTCGGGTACTTCTCTTTCCACTCATTCAGACGTTTGATTGTTTCAGATCCCAGATCAGTCACGTGAGATTCGATATCCAAATCAACCATATATCTGATAACTGCTTCAGAAACAGCACAACCAAGCGGGTTTCCGTTATACGTCCCTCCATGATCACCTTTCTGGATACCATAGGCAACTTCATCGGTGACCGCAAATGCAGAGAAAGGGAATCCTCCGGCGATTCCTTTTGCCATAGTGATAATATCTGGTCTGGCTCCCTGGCTAATGGAATAAAAAAGCGGTCCGGTCCGGAAAAATCCAGTCTGTATCTCATCAGCGATAAAAAGAACGCCATGTTTCCGGCATACCTCAGATAGTTCCTGAAGGTATGATTCAGAAGGAATATTAACACCACCTTCACCCTGAATTGGTTCCACAATGACCGCAGCAACATCCTGGTCGATGATCTCCTTCACCGCCGAAATATCATTAAACGGTACAAAGAAATACCCCGGCATAAGCGGATTGAATTTATTCCGGTGAACATCCTGCCCGGTAGCAGAAACGGTGCTTATGGTCCGCCCATGGAAACTCATTTCAGTAGAGATTACATTTTTCTTTCCGGTAATCTTCCGGGCGAGTTTGATCGCTGCATCATTCGCTTCTGCTCCACTATTGGCAAAGAATATCCTGGTAAGGTGTTCAGGAAGAATCTCATGAAAGAGTTGGATTAATCGGGAACGGGCTGGTGAATATGTTGCTCCGGAATTCGGGTTTTGTATGATCTTTTTACTTTGAGTACATAGTGCCTCAGTGATTATCGGACTGGCATGACCAATACAGGTAACACCCCATCCAGATGTGAAATCCAGATAACGCTTGCTATCTTCATCCCAGACATACACCCCATCGCCTTTCTCAATTGACAGGTGTGTTTTATCTGCGAAGGGAATATAATACGAATCTTCTATGAGAAACGTGTTATTCGTTTCATTCATCAAGTTACCTCTTTAGAAATATAGTCAATGGCACA
>NZ_JAJRBM010000442.1 GCF_028679455.1 Methanospirillum sp.
CAATAATGAGTGGATAATTGGTCAGTATCATGGGAGAAGTCAGTGCAATATCTCAATCTTTATTCCAGAATCTGAAGATCAATAAACTGGTCGGAGCAGCTCTTGGAATTCCCCTACGACAGGCATCTGCCTGCATTGATCTGCTTGATAGCGGAGCGAGTATACCATTCATCGCACGGTATCGTAAGGAAGCAACTGGTTCACTTGATGATGCAGTAATTTTCTCTCTGGCAGGTCATCTGGATCGGATCAGAAAATTAGAGGTACGCAGGGACTATATTCTTACCAAAATCTCCGAATCAGGAAATCTGACCTCTGACCTTCAATACCATATCGAACAGGCAGGAACCGTTGCAGAACTGGAAGATCTCTATCTTCCCTATAAACCGCGACGAAAAACCCGGGCTGACAAGGCACGGGAACAGGGTCTTCAGCCTCTCGCCGATCTGATCCGTATGCCGAACTCCCGGATAGATCCTCTGACTGAAGCCGTCCGGTTTATTAATCCGGATCTTGGAATTGCTACCGTGCAGGCTGCTCTCGCTGGTGCAGAAGATATCATCGCTGGTGAAGTGAGCGAAGATCCCAGGAACCGTCAGATGATCCGTCAACTCTTCAATCAGAGTTCACGGTTAACTACAACCGCAGCACGAGGAACCGGAGGGAATGCAGGGAAATGGCAGGAGTATGTCAACACCAGTGAATCAGCCGGATCCGTACCCTCTCATCGCGTTCTGGCTCTGTTTCGTGGAGAAGATGAGGGTCTACTGTCTGTGAAAATAGGCCCTGATCCAAAACTCGGTATTGATATGCTTGTCAAAGGGTATATCGGAGGCCAGGGACCCACAACTGAATGTGTCATAGATGCTGTAACTGATGGGTACCATCGCCTGCTTGCACCATCTATGGAACGGGAAATCAGGAATGAACTGAAAGAGAGGGCAGATGAAGAAGCTGCTATTGTGTTTGCTTCAAACCTGCGTTCCCTTCTTCGTTCTGCCCCGCTCGGATCACACCGTGTTCTTGCGATTGATCCCGGATTTCGAACCGGGTGCAAGATTGCGGTACTGAATGCTGAAGGTCTTCCGCTTGAGACCGGGACTATTTTTCCTCATGAACCACGCCCTGATCCGGTAGGTTCAACGCGTATTATCAGGGATCTGGTAACCCGGCACCGGGTTGAAGTCATTGCAGTCGGGGATGGAACTGCTGGAAGAGAGACCTGGCAGTTTATCCGGAATCTTGGATTAGATGAATCGATAACGATAGTCAGTGTATCTGAACAGGGAGCATCTATCTATTCAGCATCAGAACTGGCCCGCACTGAATTACCTGATCTTGATGTGACGATGAGAGGTGCGGTCTCTATCGGCAGACGGCTTCAGGATCCGCTTGCTGAGATGGTGAAGATCGAACCACGTTCTATCGGGGTGGGCCAGTATCAGCATGATATTGATCCTGAAATGTTGAAGGCCAGACTTGAAGAAGTAGTGAAGTTTGTGGTAAATGAGGTCGGTGTTGATCTCAACTCTGCTTCCCCCTCACTACTGGCATATGTATCCGGGCTGAATCCGAGACTTGCGCAGGAGATTGTCAGGTACCGGGAGAAGAATGGTCCTTTCACCAGCAGGGGTGAACTCCTGAAGGTGAAAGGTATTGGTGATCGTACTTTTGAACAGGCTGCAGGATTTCTGCGGATTCGTGAAGGAGATAATCCTCTGGATAATACCGGTGTCCATCCGGAACGATATGCTCTTGTTCAGGAGATGGCTACCAGCATCGGGGTATATGCTCATGACCTGATTGGTGATGAATCACTGGTCAAAAAGATCTGCATTGAATCGTTTGTCACCGAAACATGCGGACTGCCAACCCTGCAGGATATCGGTGAGGAACTCATTCGTCCGGGTCGGGATCCCAGAGGGACCTTTGAACCACCAGTCTATGCCGAGATGGTACATTCATTCGAAGATCTCGAAGAGGGGCTGATTCTTGACGGTGTGATCACCAACGTAACAAAGTTCGGAGCCTTTGTAAACATCGGGATCTCGCAAAGTGGTCTTGTGCATATCAGTGAACTTGCAGATCGGTTTGTGCAGGATCCGAGTGATGTGGTCACCATTCATCAAAGGGTCAGGGTAAAAGTGATCAGTATCGATCGGCAGCGTGAACGGATCTCCCTCTCGATAAAACAGGCAGGATCGCAAGTATCCTGAGTGTAATTGAAACGGGAGACTATTTTTCCGGGTATGGAACATGAATTACCCCACTAGTAACACTCTCCTGTTTCTCGTGGATTCTGGAAAGAAATAATTCTCCATGAGTTCCATAATCGGAAGAGATATGGAGAGTCGTCCAGTCACCCTCGGTTTGATTCAGGTAACTGCTTCACCGGATCCTGATACGAACGTCAGGAGGATGGTCGAAAAGGTTACCGAGGCCATCAGTGCCGGTGCTCAAATTATATGCCTGCCTGAGTTATTCCGCACCCGGTATTTTCCCCAGTATATTGGAAAACCGGTTTCCACCTATGCTGAACCGATTCCCGGGGGTACTACCCGACTATTCTCTGAACTTGCAAAGAACAACGGTGTAGTCATCATTGTTCCTGTCTTTGAGTGCAACGATTCTGGTCAGTATCGTAATGCTGCCGTAGTGATCGATGCAGACGGTTCTGTCTCCTCTCCATACTACAAAGTTCATGTCCCCCAGGATCCCTCCTTCTTTGAGAAGGGATATTTTGCAGAAGGTGATGAATACAGAGTCTGTGACACCAGATTTGGCAGAATTGCAGTCTTGATCTGTTATGATCAATGGTTTCCGGAGGCTGCCCGTGCGGTTGCGTTGGCTGGGGCCGAGATCATCTTTTATCCAACTGCTATTGGTGATATCATGGATGCATCCCCGGTAGAAGGAGAGTGGCAGGACTCATGGGAGACGATCCAGCGAAGTCATGCGATCGCGAACAGTGTACATGTCGCAGCAGTAAACAGGGTTGGTACAGAGGACAGAATCAGGTTCTTTGGCGGATCATTTGTTACTGATGCGTTTGGATCTATCCTTGCACGTGCCGGTTCAGAGGAAGAAATCCTCATTACTAGTGTTGATCTTGCCATGAACGCGATTATTCGGGACTCGTGGGGATTTATGAGGAACCGGCGGCCTGAAACTTATCATCTGCTTACCAGTCCAATCAGGGGAACTGGAAACGAGATGGTCTCAAAGGTGCTGGGAGACACTCCCCGGAACCGGGGGTTTCACATGCCTGCTGAATGGGAACCACATGAGGCTGTGTGGCTTTCATGGCCGCATAACATACTGACATTTCCTTTCATTGAGGCTGTTGAAGAGAGTTACATAAGGTTCATCAAAGCCGTCCATCTCTCTGAAAAAGTATGCCTGCATGTCCCTGAAGGGGATGCATCCCGGCGTATTGCGCATCTTCTCAAGGAATCAGATGTTGATATGAGTAGGGTGACTCTGTTTCCTGTTTCATACTCTGATGTGTGGATCCGTGATTATGGTCCGACATTTGTGGTCAACCGGGGTTGTTCACAGGTTGCGATGGTGCGATGGATCTTCAACGCCTGGGGAGACAAATATGATGAACTCCTGGCAGACGGAGTAGTTCCGGAATTTATGAACGACATTCTCCAACTACCGGTATTTGAACCCGGGATAATCCTGGAAGGAGGTTCGATTGAGGTGAACGGGAGAGGAACTATTTTGACAACACGCTCCTGCCTGTTGAACAAAAACCGGAATCCGTCATTATCTCAGGAAGAGATTGAACGCTTTCTTCTTGAATATCTCGGAGCAGTGCATGTGATCTGGCTCAATGATGGTGTCGCCGGTGATGACACCGACGGGCATATCGATGATATCGCCCGCTTTGTTGATCCCATTACGGTTCTCTGTGCAGTTGAGGAGGATCCTGCAGATGAGAATTATGCAGCCCTGCAGGAGAATTATCAGTTTCTCTGTAATGAGACCGATCAGGATGGCAGACCACTCACCGTGATCCCTTTGCCGATGCCGAAGATGATATCAGGAGAAGAAGGCCGGTATCCTGCAAGTTATACGAACTTTTACATCGGCAACGAGGTCGTAATCGTCCCGGTATTTGATGATCCGCATGACGATCGTGCGTGTTCAATTATTCAACAGGCGTTCCCAACTCGGAGAGTGATCGGTATCAATGCACGGGCTATGATTGAAGGGTACGGAACCTTTCACTGTGCAACCCAGCAGCAACCCGGTCTTAAACCAGAATGAGGGCGAAAGATTCATGACATTCAGACTCATACAACCAGCCTGATATAACATGGCTGGGTTAATAGCAGAATTTCTGGAATTTTTGAAGGAATACAAGGTTGTTGCCCTGGCAGTTGCCTTTATCATGGGTGTTGCCGCAACAAGCCTTGTCAAATCACTGGTAGATAATATCATCATGCCCTTTGTCGGGGTCTTGGTACCCTCCGGCGACTGGAAGGCCGCTACTTTGAATTTGGGTCCTGTTCATCTGGGCATCGGTCCGTTTGCAGCAGAGTGTATTAACTTCATCGTCGTTGCATTCGTGATCTTCTTGATAGCAAAGATGGTGATGGGAGAAGAGAAAGTAGAAAAGAAGTAACACCTGCTTTTTTTCATCTGTGACTCCCACTAACCCGACGATTCATCACGTCGGTTCCTTTATATAATCTGCTGCCGGAGAGGATGTTACCTTTAGATCTCGCAGGAGCAGGATAGATGACAATATCAAATTTCAGACGGTTGTACCAGGTATTCCGTGGCTTTGAACGATGGTTACTCCTCTCTATTCTCCTGAACATAGTGGTTGCTGCAGGAACTCTGGTGATTCCTGCTCTTTCAGCTGATCTGATCGATAATGGGATCCTGAAAAATAACTTCTCTTATTCGCTGGACATTGGAACCCTTATGCTCCTTGCGGCATTACTGGCAGGAGCGTTTCAGATCGGAAATGCAGCAATCGCGGTCTGGGCTTCAGAGTATACTTCACATAATCTTCGTTCCCGGTCATTTGAGAAGATCCAGACCCTCTCCTTTGGAAATATCGATAAATTCAGATCCAGTGATCTTCTGGTCAGACTTACCACCGATGTTCAGAACGTCAAGATTGCAATCCAGCAGTCTGTTATGAATCTGATGCAGGCTCCTCTCCTCCTGATCGGAACGATTGTTATCATGGCAAAGATGGCACCCGGTCTGGTCTGGATCATGATTGTGCTCCTAATCCTTCTGAGCATCATTCTGCTCGTCTACTTTGTTATCGTAGAACCTGCATTTTCACGTAAACAGGCTGAGATTGACGCTGTAAACAAGGCGCTTCGTGAGACCCTTACCGGTATCAGAGTAGTCAAGGCATTTGTCAGGCAGGAGTATGAAATCACGAAGTTCAGTCAGGCTGCCGGTAATCTGAAACGTGCTGCTATCCGTCCGCAAATGGTGATGTCATATCTCATGCCTACCGTGTTTGCCATCTCGCTCCTCGGATTTGGTGCGGTGTATTATTTCGGGGGAAGTCAGGTGCTAGCAGGAACCGGCCTTCAGATCGGTGACGTGACCTCAGCAGCCCAGTATATCCTTATTCTCATGATGCCGCTCCTTATCATCGCCATCGTGTTGCCATTTATCACTCAGGCCAATGCATCTCTGACCAGAATCTTTGAGGTGCTTGATGCGGTTCCTGAAGTCCTGGATCCCGTGACCCCGGTAGAGATACATCCTGATCAGGTAACCGGACGGGTGGTATTTGATCATGTCTCCTTCACGTATCGCGATAATACAGGAAAGCCTCAGGGAGAGGTTCTCACCGATATCAATCTGGTTGCAGAACCAGGAGAGACAATAGGTTTTCTGGGATCTACCGGTTCGGGGAAATCATCGCTGGTCTCCCTGATCCCCCGGTTTTACGATATCACCAGCGGAGCGGTTACCATTGATGGGATTGATGTCAGATCTATTCCTCTAGCCGCCCTCCGCCGGATGATCAGTGTCTGTCTGCAGGAATCGGTCCTCTTCTCGGGATCAATTCGCGATTCAGTCAGGTTCGGCAGACCTGATATGACCGATGATGAGATCCTGATTGCGTCACGGGCAGCAGATGTGGATGGATTTGTACAGAACATTCCCGGGCAGTATGATAGCACCGTCGCCCGTCGTGGGTCAAACTTTTCAGGCGGTCAGCGTCAGCGTCTCTCGATCGCCCGTGCCCTTGCACAACGTCCAAAGATCCTGATCCTTGATGACAGTACCAGTGCCTGCGATGTAGCCACTGAAGCCAGAATTCAGGATGAGATCACCTCCATGATGGCAGGGACCACCAAGTTCATTGTGGCACAGCGTATCAGTTCGGTCATCACCGCTGACAGGATTGTGCTGCTTGATCAGGGCAGAATAGAAGCTACCGGGACCCATGCCGAACTATTGTCGTCCTGTCCACTGTACCAGGAGATATATGAGTCACAACTCGGGAGTGGTCTTCGATCAAAGGGGAATCCATCATGACGGCATTGACTGCGAAACCAGGGTCTGAAGATGATACGGAGAACCTGTCATGTTCCATGAATCAGACACTTCGTCGTCTTCTCACCTATCTGACACGGTATCGGTTCCGGCTTTTCCTGTCAGTCCTCTTCATGATCGGATTCTCAGTAGCGATGGGTATTCTTCCTGCACTGATGGGACTTGCAACCGATGTCATTGCAGGGAAGGGATCTCCGGACGATCTGACCCGGATCCTGCTGTTTTTCATGATCGATGCAACTGCACTCTGGGTCTGTGGACACCTGGCCCAGCATCTTCTGTCACTGATCTCACAGGAGGCCCTGTTTACGCTCCGAACCGAACTTTTCACTCATATACAGTCGCTGTCACTCAGTTTCTTTGATCGTCAGCCTATCGGTGAACTGATGAGTCGTGTATCAAATGATACCGATGTGATCGACCAGTTCTTCTCAAATGGGATTCAGCAGGTGCTCCAGTCGGTAACCACCATCATCGTCCTGACACTGGTGATGCTGATCATAAATCCGGTTCTGACCCTGCTGGTTTATCTGGCTGTATTCGGGATGCTTGCAATATCATCCACGATTGCCAGGATATCAGGGCCTGCCTTTGAACATATGCAGGAGGGCCTGGGTGAACTGAACGGATTTGCAGAAGAACGGTTGGCAGGCCAGAAAGTAACGATTGCCTATAATCAGCAGGAGAGTACAAGCAAAGGATTTACAAAACTGTCACAGCAGGTTGCATGGACCGGGGGACGGGCACAGTTTGTTGCGTTGACCTCGATGCCGGCAGCGACGATCATGTCGAATCTACAGATGATCCTCCTTTTGGTCGTAGGTGGTGCAATGGTGATGGAAGGAGATATTCAGCTTGGAGAACTGGTTGCATTTCTTGGGCTCTCGTCCTGTATCTCATCACCACTCTCACAGATATTCTCTGAATACGCCCTGATTATCAATGCGAGTGCCGGAGCCTCGCGGGTATTCAGGATCCTGGACGAGCAGCCGGTTGTGGCAGATCTGCCCGATGCAGTCACGATGCCCGCAATAAAGGGGGATGTTATCTTTGATGCAGTTGACTTCTCGTATGTTCCTGGTCGCACGGTTCTGAAGAACAATACGTTCCACGCGTTGCCCGGTAATATCTTTGGTCTTTGTGGCCCTACCGGAGCAGGAAAGAGTACGATCATCAATATCCTGACCAGGTATTATGATATTCAGTCAGGATCCATCACCATCGACGGAGTCAGGATAGACGAGGTCGTGCAGGACAGTCTGCGGATTCAGATCGCTCAGGTCCTTCAGGAACCATTCCTCTTCTCGTCGACCGTTCTGGATAACCTGCGTTATGCCCGCTCTGATGCCACCGATGAAGAGTGTATTGCAGCGGCGAAGCAGGCCGGAGCGTATGAGTTTATCATGGCCCAGCCTCATGGATTTGAGACCTACCTGAATGACGGGGGTTCAAATCTCTCGCAAGGCCAGCGGCAAATGCTGACGATTGCCAGGGCCATGGTATCAGAGCCGCACCTGCTGATCCTGGATGAAGCGACCAGTAACGTCGATACAAGGACTGAAAAACTCATCCAGTCAGGTCTGCTGAATCTGCAGCAGGGGAAGACCTCGTTTATCATTGCACACCGGCTCTCTACGATCCGTCATGCTGACTGCATCCTGGTCATCAATCAGGGAGAGATCGTTGAGCGGGGAACTCATGATGATCTGATGGCAGCAAAGGGTTTTTACTACTCGCTTTATGTGAGTCAGTTCAGAGGTAAACTCAGCGCTATTACGGGGTTTGTTTGATTTGCATGATATCTGACCTGAAATCCCCATCGCACGTGAAGAGACAGGGGTAATCAGACATGGAGTGGTATGAACAGTTTCCGATTCTGTTTATCGATCAGGATATCCATGCTGATAATGCCAGAGGGAGAAGTCTTGATCAGACGATCAGTGAACTGAAGGATCGAAACTTTACCGTGTTAACGACCTCTCTGCTCCGGGAAGGTCGTTCATTGTTTACTGCACATTCTGAAGTGAGCGGGGTTGTTATAGACTGGGATCTCCCTTCTGAATCAGATTGTGGAACTCCGCGGGATCTGATCCAACTGATACATCGCCGGAATCCACGAATCCCGATCACCCTCTTTACTGACCGGACAACGGTTCATGAACTCCCGCTTGATGTGGTCAGAGCAATCAGGGGGTACTTCTGGAAACTTGAAGATACACCCCTCTTTGTGACCGGGCATATCCAGGAACTGACAACCCAGTACCTGGAGAGCATCCTTCCGCCATTCTTTGGAAAACTCGTTGATTATACCGAAGACTCAAAGTACTCCTGGCATACTCCGGGTCATATGGGCGGGGTAGCGTTTCTGAAGAGTCCGGCAGGAAGACTCTTCTTTGACTTCTTCGGAGAGAAGACGCTTCGTTCAGATCTCTCAGTATCAGCCCCGGAACTCGGCTCGCTCCTTGACCATGCCGGAGTAGTCGGCGATGCCGAGATGAATGCAGCAAGGGTATTTGGTGCGGATCATACCTACTTTGTAACGAATGGTACCTCAACTTCAAACCGGATCGTCTTCTCCGGGTGTGTTAACGCCGGTGACATCGTCCTGGTCGATCGCAACTGCCATAAATCAAACATGCATGCGATCATCATGACCGGTGCCATTCCGGTCTATCTCATTCCTAGTCGCAACCATTACGGAATAATTGGGCCTATCCATGAGAGTGAGTTTGATCCTGTCTCTATCAGGGAGAAATTAACGAAGAACCTGCTTACAAAGAGCCGTGCAGATGATCCTATCCGTCATGCAGTCATTACGAATTGTACCTACGATGGGGTCTGTTACGACGTGGACAGGATCAAGGATCTCCTTTCAGGAACCGTCCGGTTCCTACACTTTGATGAGGCCTGGTATGCATATGCACGGTTTCACCCGATTTATCAGGGCAGGTTTGCGATGACTGCGGGAAATGAGAAGCCGGAGCATCCGGTTCTATTTGCGACTCAGTCAACTCATAAAGTCCTGGCTGCATTCTCCCAGGCATCAATGATTCACATCAGGGACGGGCACAAGCCGGTTGCAGAACGGATTTCGCATGATCAGTTTAATGAAGCGTACATGATGCATTCCTCTACCTCTCCGCAGTATGGAATCATCGCCTCCCTTGATGTGGCAACCGCGATGATGGATGGCGGGGCAGGATTTGCCCTGATGGATGAGACGATCGAAGAATCCTGCCTGCTCCGGAGTAAGATGCTTCAGATCAATCTCCAGATCCGTGATGAAGAGCGGGATCCCGCAAAATGCTGGTGGTTTATGGTCTGGCAGCCTGACCGCGATCCCCTTGCGCTACGCAAACGCAGGAAAGGAGAGAAGGATCAGGCAGGATTCAAAGAGGCGACGGGAAGTGATGGCAGACTCCGAATCCCTCATACCGATCCCGCGTTCTGGGTGATGAATCCTGAGGAAAAATGGCACGGTTTTTCCGATCTCACTCCTGGCTATGCGATGCTGGATCCTACCAAAGTAACCATTCTCTGTCCTGGTATCAGGGAAGACGGGAGCATGGATCCGGTAGGCATCCCTGCAACTCTTGTGACCACGTATCTCCGGAACCAGGGGATCGTGGTAGAAAAGAGTGGATTTCATTCGTTTTTAATCCTGATGACTATTGGAGTAACCCGGGGAAAGACCGGGAGCCTTGTTGCGGCTCTCTTTGACTTTAAGGAACTCTACGACAGTAATGCCCCGGTTGAGATGGTGTTCCCTGATATTGTCAGAAAGTATCCGAATGCATACCCGAAAGGTACCGGGCTTGCCGATCTCTGTCATGCAATGCATCGGTTTCTGGCAGAGCGGGATATCATAACGATCCTTGAAGCAGTGTACACTTCATTACCTGAAACAGTGATCACTCCTGCTGATGCGTATCGGTGTGTGGTTAGTGGTGAGACTGAACTGGTTCAGGTGAGTGATCTCATGGGAAGAGTCGCTGCTGTAATGGTTCTGCCGTATCCCCCTGGTATTCCGATCTGGATGCCTGGTGAACGGCTTGCTGATACAAACAGATCCGTGATCGACTGCCTGCTCCTCTACCAGGATTTTGATAACCGGTTCCCTGGTTTTGAGACCGGTTTTCACGGGGTGGTAATAACCGATGAGGATGGTCATCGAAGGTATTCCGTATCATGTGTACGGGAACTCTCCGTTGATGACTAATGTAATGAAAATGCGGTAATCAGAATAGCGTTGTAGTTGCATACCATTATGGAAGTTTTTCATACCATATGGTGTGCAGGATGGTGATGAATGAGTAATGGAATGAATAATAACGAAAAGTCAGTCGGTGAACAGGTCTCGTATCTGCTTCGTGATGAGTTGGGTAACTGTATGCCGATTGATATCTGGTATGATGGTGATATCTGGGTGTTTCGGCCATTGGGCAGGATAGATGCAGGTCATTCAGTGGATCTGGATACTGCACTTACTGAAGGTATTGATCAGGGGATGCGACTGATTGTACTTGATCTTACCGATGTACCCTACATCTCCAGTTCAGGGCTTCGTACGGTGATCAAAGCAGCAAAGGCTGTGAAATCTGATGGTGGCCGTATTACTATCTGTGGATTGAATGACACAGTTCGGGAAATATTCAAGGTATCCGGGCTTTTCAACATATTCCGTGAATTCCCCACTGCAAATGAGGCAATCTCCGGGATACAATCCAATACCTGAAAACCGGAAATAGAAAAAAATATTTTTTACCAGATCACGGTGCAAACCGATTATCAGTCTGATGAACAGGCCTGTTACTCGTCATCCGCACAAATATTCTGGAAATTTTAAAGTTGTTTGAATGTTTAGATAGCGCTTGCGTTTGCTGCAAGTGGGCTGACATTGGTAACATTCATTGCGTCGTCGACAGTGGTGTTGTTAGCAAGGACATCCTCAGTCAGGTTTGCTACAACGTCAACAATCTCAGTGGTGTTGTTAACTGCGTCGACGATAACTGCATCAACAGTTTCACTTGCAGTGGTGTTCTCTTCTGCGAAACATCCGGGTACGAGCACAAGCGCTGCGACCAGGAGGATAAGGAACTTAGCGATCCGATCCATAGCACTTGGTTGTATCTTCTCCCCTATGAAGCTAAGTGGTTTCACCTCATAACCTGCGGGCCCGAAACGGATTTTGGTAGTTGATCGCTGATCTTACCATCTCATCGCGGAAAAAAAACGGTAGTCAAATACGATATTCTGATCTGGATGCCCGAGCAGGCCGCGCAATGTTTTGAGTTTGTGTGGATATAATTAAATAGGATACTCAAGTTCCCTTAGGGCATCCACCAACTATGGATATCGGTTGATATCTATCGTATCATGATACATAATAGAGGGTTCAGATGTCTGTTTTTGAATTGGCTGTTCTTGGATACGTCATCGGCCTCACCGGTGCTCTAGCTCCCGGACCTACCCTTATCGCAACCATACAATCTGCCATACGGGGAGGGTGGAAGAGTGGTCCACAGGTTACCGGTGGTCATATCATCGCTGAATTTGTGGTAGTGATCCTGATCGCTGCAGGAATTCCTTTCCTTCCTGCAGGCTCCTCTGAATTGATTGCAGTGGTCGGAGGTGTTGCACTGGTAGTATTCGGGGTTATGACGATTCGTTCAGCACGGAATGCTACTCTCTCTTTGATCTCCCCATCGAATGGCACACAGTCCCCCCTTATAGCCGGTCTGGTTACCAGTATTGCGAATCCGTACTTCTGGATCTGGTGGTTTTCGGTTGGCAGTGCTCTGTTGATCAGTTCACTGGCAAGCGGCATTTTCGGCCTTATTGCATTCATCATTGGGCACTGGCTTTCAGATCTCAGCTGGTTTACGCTGGTCTCCCTCAGCATTCATAAAAGCCGGACATTGCTTGGAGATCGGGAATATATGTTTATCCTGTATGCCTGTGGAGTTTTGTTGATGGTATTTGGCATCTGGTTTATTCTTTCAGGTGCGGTACTGCCGGGAATGAGTAAAAATACCTGAATGATCAGGGAGAATTTACTCCTACTGCCTTAAAGAAGGTGTAACAGAAAACACCATCATTCTGACAGGTCCGGTACAATCCCTGTATCCCTTCTTCAAAACGTTCACCGGTTATCAGACCGGAAGTGACCGCCTCATTCTTCACCCCCTCGATCATTGCAGTAAACGTTTTTCTGGTAAATCCTTCTACCAACTCTGGCCGTGAGGCATC
>NZ_JAJRBM010000443.1 GCF_028679455.1 Methanospirillum sp.
CAAATAAAAATGGAGATTTACAATTTGGGAGAGATCTCACTGGTGCTAAACAAATAACATTCCAAGCTAAAGGAGAAAATGGTTCAGAAATAATCAGTGCTTTTGTTGGTCAAACAAACAATAGTGAATACATTGATACTCCCGATTGGAATACAAATCATAATTTTACCCTTACAAATAAATGGGAAAAGTATACTATTCCACTTCAAGGCCAAAATTTAACAAGTGTAATTCGGGGATTTGGTTTGAGACTCTTTCCAGATAAAAATCCAAATGGGGCTACCATCTATCTAGATGATATTCAATATGAATGGTAAAAATATTTTAACAATTTATGAAATTCTTACTCCATTAAGATATTTTCATCACCAAAAATCTTCTTAACGGTTTTTTCCATCCTCTGGGATAGATTCTATAAATGGTATCTTTATGCTGTTTGAACTTGTCAGTATCCACTAACCACGTGTGAATACCAAACTTTGGATCAATACATATGTTTGATTCTGTAGGAAGAAATTCATATTTACTCTCTCCTTCAACCCAAATTGAAAAAGGAGGTATATTTTTAAATTTAATTGGCTTTTCAGAAGATAGATTGATACAGGAAATTTTTATTGTCTCACCCTTTTTACATTCAACTTTATCGATCACCCAATCTTCAGTAAAGTCATTTTCCGGATATTTTATCTTCTTTAGACTAAATAATTTGAAAAACATTTTTAAACTTTCTTTAAGAGAAATAAAATCAGAATTGGAGTTTGTAGCGTCTTTATTATGTTTACTTATATTCAATGCAAGAATATCTGGGAGATTCTTAACCGCTAAAATACCACCTATTGAGATAATAATTATTAAAATATCAAGTATACCTGGAGGTACAATAATTATCCCTAATATCCCAGCAATTATAATAAATGAGGAGTAAACAAGTTTTTCATAATCGTATAATTTATGTCTTTCATATTTTCCAGTAATTGTATCTGTTATTTCGATATTTAGCATAGTTTCGAGAATGCGAGCTCTTATAATAGCAGCTTCTTCGAGTTTTCTATAATCCAAATCAAGCAACCATAATGCTACAATAAATACTATTGTTAAAACTATCAATCCAAATCGAACATACTCATTAGATATTGTTGTAACAAGTATTTGAAGCGAATTAACGGTGAATAAAGCGGCGAGAAAAGCGAATCCATATGTACGAATCTGAAGAAGATTCCCTTCATATCTTCCTATTATTGTTCTGATTTCTTTCCATTCATCAAGGAAGTTATTAGGTAATAATTCAGCCATAGTTGTATGGGTCAATGCATTGTAAATATATATAATTTAGGAGGCCTAATCTTTCTAGTTTTAGGGTAAGTCACTATTTCCCGTACAATCCGCATCATCACCTATTTTTCTCAATATGCTTCTCATCGAAGTCCAAACGATCCCGGAGGCTCATCTTCGTAACCGTCTTCAAATATTTCCGTGAATCGCAAAAATAATGCGGGGAGGCCGTTCTGGAACTCAACCAGCCGAAAAGAGATAACTCTCAACAATCTTTATTCTGTTAAATTTAGGGTATAATAATCATCGTAATACCACCTGATATTCAGAGAGATACAATTTTTATCGTAGTAATGATTGCTCTATTCAGCGTGTGTGTCCGGTGATATCGCAATGCAAAATATTATATCCCGGTACTACCGATATTAACCTCTCAGGTTCGACAAATTACGGCAAATATGCCTTTATTTGTAAAAAAACGGTGTCATGATCAAATAAATGGTTGTAGTTCACAACCAATCGGAACGATAATCAATATATCGCATAATGGAGTTTCGATAATGAGAGACTTCCGGTTTTTCATCAGCACACGATAACCAGTAATTATTTCCACAACATTGACAGGGTATCTCATGCAGTTTCAAAACTATCCTTTTTTTTATCTGATGTTTATATCAGCAATATTATCCGGGCTTATATCTGTTATAACCTGGAATCGTCGGAACGTTCGTGGTTCAGGAACTTTCAGTTTTTGCATGTTCCTTATCGCATGGTGGTCATTCTTCTATGCTCTGGAGATTACCGCTCTCGATCCTTCTCTTCATATTCTGTTTCTCAAAATAGAATATCTTGCAATCCCCTGGATACCGGGTTTTGTTATTTTGTTTACACTCAAGTTTGGTGGGTTTAACCGTCTTGTTACGTGGAAGACCAGTTTTATCATCTTCTTAATACCCATAATCACGTTTCTGTCGTACTTTACCAATGAGTTCCATCACTGGTACTACCAGGCAGTAGACGCCCTTACCATAAACGGGCTGACCATACTATCGACCACCCCGGGTTTTATGTACCATATTCTCACGGCATACATCCTGTTCTCAATAATCTTCTGCCTGATTGTCTTTTTTTATATACTTAAGAACTCACCACGAGTTTTCTTTGTTCAATCCCTTATTTTTATGGGCATTCTGCTTTTGCTGCTCGGAGGATATCTCTATTATCAATTTATGCCCCGTTTATATCCTGATTTTGATATTACTCCGATAGTGCTGGCATTTGCGGGAATTATCGTGTTATTTGAAATATTTCAATATCAGTTTTTTGATCTCGTTCATTTTCCGCATCGAAAGATATTTGAGCATCTTCATGATGGTATCATAGTCCTGGATACAGTAAACCGGATCCTTGAGATAAATGATGCAGCAATAACGATGCTACATCTGCAGAATTCTTCTCCGATCGGAGAAAAATTTGATACGATTACCACCTTATTATCTGAATCAAATTCAGATGTAGATTCATATTCATGCTCATATTCAAATTCAAATTCTGGAATCAATCTTACTGGTTGCACTCCGGTACATACGACGATTCATCACCTGCACGAACATAATTCATATTATTATGCTATTGACATGTATCCGGTGTTTGATTCGATTCAACGACTGGAGTGCAGGTTAATTGTGATGAGGGATGTCAGTGAGATACTGAAATCAAAGAATGCTCTGTCTGAAGCGGGAAAAAAGATGGGCTTTTTGACCTCAATTACCCGTCATGATATTCTGA
This sequence comes from Methanospirillum sp., assembly GCF_028679455.1. Classification (GTDB taxonomy): domain Archaea; phylum Halobacteriota; class Methanomicrobia; order Methanomicrobiales; family Methanospirillaceae; genus Methanospirillum. The sequence continues at coordinate 3,061 of NZ_JAJRBM010000443.1, forward strand.
ATCAGATCATGGTCGTTTTGTTTTACATTGATGATATCTCACATCATAGTGATACCCATCCTCAAACCATCCTCTCAATTGAACAGGTGCGCGAAGCAGCCTTAATGATAAAAAAACTGATCAATTTTACCTCGGTGTACCAGGATCTTGGGGTTGTTGAACCCGGATGGTATAAGGTATCAGATATGGTGGAAAGAGCATGGGAAACCAGGGGAGTACCCCCGACAGTCTCCTGCCGGATTGATGCAAATCTGGTAATCTATGCTGATATGCTCTTGGAGAAGGTATTCTATAACCTCATTGACAATTCTCTGCGGCATGGAAAGAATATTTCCTCAATAACGGTCACTGCGAAGATATCAGACCATTCTGCAGTCATTATCTATGAAGATGATGGAGGAGGTGTCATATCAGAAGAGAAAAAGAAGATATTTGAGAGAGGATTTGGTAAAAATACCGGATATGGTCTTTTTTTGGTGAGAGAAATTCTGGGGATTACTTCAATCACCATAACAGAGACCGGAATACCGGGGACCGGGGTCAGATTTGAGATGACGGTTCCTCATGGGGGATTTATGATCCCAGCCGTGTCATAAGTTCAGATCGGAACGGATCACCTCATCTCTGGAATCATAGGGAGGTTCATACATTTACTGGGTAAAAATTGAATATTTAGTGAAACTAAACGGTTTTACATATGTCAAAAAATTAGTTTGCTATGGAATCAAAATAATCAGGATCTTCTAGTTTTACTTTCTGGTAATATTTCTGGGCTTCTTCCTCGTTTCCAAGTGAGAGATAGATCGTGAAAACTGCTGCCATCGCATCGAGATCATTCGGATTTTTGTCCAGATGTTTCAGGAAATAGGGAAGTGCTTCAGCATTTTTATCCTGGGAATACAGGATGTCACCGATCAGCTTCATGAAATACCAGTATTCCTTGGGATCTTTCTCATACATCTGCTCATATAAGGCAATTGCTTTGTCATACTGCTTCATTGACTCATATAGCATCGCCTTACTATATTTCGCATCAGGATAATCCGGATTAATGGAGAGGATCTGATCATATACCTTCATCGCGTCATCTGGTTTATTCATCTGTTTTAACAATGATGCTTTTTTATCCATGATGAATAAGTTTTCAGAATCAGTGGTAAGGATGGTCTCATATATCTTCATGGCATCCTCATATTTTCCATCATTTGACAGAAGGGATGCCTCTTTCAGCTCGGTACCATACGCATCATTGGATCGTGCTACCTCGGGATTAATCACCACGACTGGTTGATCAACGAGACCTTTCTTCCGGTCAGCAGCATAGGTGTATCCGGGATCTACACTAAGGGCCAGATCATATGCATCAATTGCCTCTGACTTCTTTCCCAACGCCTCCAGTGATATTCCCTTGAAGGTTATGGCCGCTGCATAAGTCGGATCAATCGTGATTGCCTCATTATATGCATCGATTGCCTCTTCCTCACGTTTCAGGTTATGCAATGCATTCCCTTTTGAGAACCAGGCATACTGATATGATGCGTTCTTCTCAATTGTAGCATCAAATGCGGCAAGTGCGTCTTCATATTGTTCCAAATCAACGAGGACTCTCCCTTTGTTATAATATCCATAGAGGTAATCAGGATGGATGGCAATGAGATGTTCAAAAACTGTAAGACTGTCATCATAGTTCTTGAGTTCACGCAACAACAACCCTTTCAGGTTTAAAGCCTTTTCGTAATCCGGATTGATAGTAAGGGAAGCGTTAATCTCGACAATCGCTTCATCAAACCGTTTTAACTTGTTCAAGGCATTTGCTGCATAATAATGCCCGCCATTCCATGAAGGTAGTTTTTTCGCTGCTTCTTTTCCTTTTGTCAGGAGACGATTCCAGTCCTCCTGATCTGAAATCGCTGAAAGGTATCCTTTCCAGGCCTCTTCGCTGACAGGATCTATCTCTATCGCTTTTTCATATGCTTTTTCTGCCTCACCATAATTTTTTGCATCACTTTCGGTCTTTCCGGTGGTAAGCCACTCCAAGGCGAGGGGGTTGACCTCGTCGGTCTGGTTGGAAAAACTGGTCTCATTCGTTACTTGTTCTGCACATACAAGTCCAAAACTCATCAAGCACATGATGAGTGCAACCACAAGAGCACCTTTCATATGGTCTACTTGTAAAGCCGATGAGAAAAAGCTTTGTGGGCAGTACGTGGCCCGATTGAATGGTTACCTATAATTTAATATCACTGAATTGAAAAACCAGATTTGTTCGGTTATGCCCCGGGTTACAGCTGATAATGATATGAATCTAAAAAATTATGTTTTCAAGTCCTGGAAATATTAATCACATAAAAAATGACAGTAAACTGGTAAATATTTAGGGAGATTAAAGTTATTAGTTTATAGGATCGTGGTACCAGTTTTTTAACTGGGGGATAACCTAATTGTCTACCCGCCATTTTTCGCGATGAGCCGTGCATATTATACCTAACCCCACCCTCTTATCTGAAATCAATTAATTTATGAGATCGAAATCAATCTGTGAATTATCATGGTTCAATCCTCTGCATTAACCAATAAACTGAAAGAGAACGTTCGAAAGTATTGGGATGAACGGAGCAAAACCTTTGATGATGATGTAGGCCATGGAAGAACTGATCAAACAGAAAGCCAACTCTGGCAGAAAAACCTGACCGATATTATTGGTGCAGAACCAAAGAAGATCCTTGATGTTGGCACCGGAACAGGAATGATCGCCATCACCCTTGCTGAACTCGGTCATTCAATAACCGGGATCGATCTCGGGGAAGAGATGCTGAAAAGGGCTGGAGAAAAAGCAGCATCTAAAAAGCTGAATATCTCTTTTCTCCCTGGTGATGCAGAAGAACCTGCTTTTGAAGATAATTCTTTTGACGGAGTCATATGTCGTCACCTTCTCTGGACGCTCCCTCATCCGGAAAAGGCATTGCAGGAATGGACCCGTATATGCAAGCCGGGAGGGCTTATTATCGTCATAGATGGTCATGCACAACCAAGAAATTATTTCCCGGATGAAAAATGGGATGACACCCTGTGCGACAGGGAACGATTCTGGCGTGAGATGTATTCCCCGGAACTTGTACAGATACTCCCTTACAAAGAGAATCTGACTGTCGATACGATAACAGAACTATTCAGGAAAACCGGACTATCTGACGTTCAATCCCGGTACTGTGAAGATATCTCTAATTATCAGAAAAACCTGATGAATCACGATAATTTGGATGAGGATCACTGTGAGGTTCAGATCATCTGGGGTAGGGTTTCGGAGAGAGAATAGAAATTTACATTCCTTTGTCTAAATCTGCCTCAATTGTCTGATTTTTTATGGGTGATAAATAATGGGTTAGTACCTTTATTCTCCTTCTTGAAAATAATCCTCTACAAAATATGGAAATCATCCCATGAGATATTCTTCATGAAGTTATTTCAGAACAAGGTCTCGGGCGGGAGTCTCCCGGGTCTACGCGGGATAAATCATCCTGTAATCCTTCCCCTGTTCATTGATCAAACTGATATCCGTAATCATTCACCGGTCACGGCGGGAGAGCGGTGATCTCCAGCTCACACACGTATACCCTCATGCATATGATCGCTCCTCTCTACACTTCTGTTCCCGCTCTTTCTCTCATATAATAATAAATATTTTATTATTACTTAGTATAACCTCTGTACTCCCGTAAATCTGAAGCGGGGAGTCCCGACCTTACCATGTATCTTCCTCCCCTTTCCCGCTCTCCCGCAGACCGGTGATGAATAATTCTCCTCATCAACCGGATCAGCATAAGTACCCAATACTTCCTGAGCCCAGTCAGGTGAAAAAAAAGAATTTATGGGGATGCTGACGCATCCCGAACGATCTGGTCACCCGGTGTATCGCATCACCGGAGCCTTCCGATGATCGCCTGCTAAGACTGCCCGTACCCGTGAAACCGGAGTCACATAGAGCACCCCTCCGATATCAAGGTAAAACCCCCTACCACTCTCAGAAAGCCTGAAGACTCCCTGAAGCGGTCCATAGGCTTCCCCGGGACCAAGACCAAGGATCGCTGAAGTGACCGCATTGACCTGAAGGATAAACCTCCCTATCTCATCGATATACACGATCAACTGGTCCCTGTCCCTGAGCATTCTCCCGCAGAGTTCATACGGATCAACGGTTTTGACCTGCTCCACAAACCTGTTCATTTCTTCTCCCCCATCACTGGTTCAGCCTGCTCACTCATCGGACAGAAGTACATATTGCTTGGCTGCTTGTTGAGCAGCATACAGATAAGCCGTCTCTTCCTCGTGTGCGAAGGAGTTGCAGTACTGTACCATTCCCATTGAAGGTGCGGGCAACATTTTACCCTGCACTGTATTGTATCTGGTCTCTTCATGGTAATCCTGAAACATACCCTCCCCTCTCCCTGCCTTCCACCCGAGCGTAGTTCAGGGTGGACCGTTGTCGGTCTTCGGGTGCGAATCAGAACACCGCTGTACCTCACGCTGATAGCACGAGTCACACAACTGGGTCCGGGAATGTGGATCTGACCATATCGCAGATGTCAGCGAGCAGAGATCGCATTTCCGTGAAGAAGTCTGCAGCCTGACCATACTCCCGGTGTCAATAACCCCGGGCAGTGCCATCATCGTAGCAGCCTCACGCGAGACCACACGCTGGTAGCACGAATAACAAAGCATCAGGACAGATCCGTCCTGCTCCTGCTCCCCTGCCCCGGTTATCCGTTCCCTGTACTGTGTCGGCCGTTTCCCGCAGACCGAGCAGGGCTTGTGATCAGGAAACTCACCAACCGGTACAAACATCCCTGGAGCAAGCATGGCTATACTGACCCCTGACACCGGTCTGTTACCAGGCTTCATCTCACCGGTGCCTGCGTTCCCGGTCTCTCCTCCCCTGGTACCTTCGGCCTGATCTGTACCGGGCTCTCCGTGAACCCGGCACTCGTCCGTATCTGGTCCTGCACACTCTTCATCGATAGCGCTGTTTGGTTCAGCAGCTTTGGTTTCGCTCTCATCTCCGCCTCCGTTGCTACCCGGAGGAATCTGATCATCGTCGGTGTCTTCTCTGGCAAGCCATATCGACCCACACTTCATCCAGGCTTCGTAGAGTCCGGCGTCCCAGAGATATGCTTTGGACCTGCGGTGTGTCGTGTACCCGCCATCTCCCCGGGACTCAGTCCGATCAAGAACCGAAATCGCAGGGCACTTCTCAAGCAGACCTGAGTATGACTTGCCACATGACTGGTACCCGTGGATCAGCTTGTTGATGGTTGAGTTTGTCCACCCGGTCTCCCCTTGCAGTTCGGTTACCGTCACCTCGGACCGATTGAGCGAAGCAATCATGGAGAGAAGTGCTGACTCGCGTTTTGTCATCTTATGGGCCTGCTCTCCGTCCTCACCGTTCAGACCCACAAAAAGCCGTGCAGCCTCGAAGAAATCCGTCTCTGATGCAATTACGCAACAGGTTCCGTTCACGATCCTCCGCTCCCGCTGCTGCTGACAGAGAGCAGCGTTCGTCCTGATCAGGTCAAGCAGCATATCGGGATTTCTCCGGTTCTCTGATGACTGGAACCTGATCCGTGTTGCAAATGGTATCACGACCCAGACCTGCGTTATCTCATCCCAGATCTTCCTGCAGACCAGTATCTCATCAGACTCATGTGCAGGAGTTCCCGGGAACTCCCCGGCACCGGCGAGCGTCCGGTTGAGTACCTTGTCATCCTGCCCTTCAGTATCGTCGATCCAGCAGGTGAGCATCCGGTTAAAGACCTGGTCATCACCGGCTCCCTCAACTTTTGCTATCCACCAGATGCACCGTTCAGGAATCGTACAGATCTGTGGTTTTCGATCCTTGCTCACCGTCCTGTACTGGAACGGTTTTTGGAACGAGGTTGTCACACCCTTGAGGATCTCCTGCATCTGGTCAGATAGACTCACATCATCAAGTGTGATCACCGTCCCGGATATCAGATCGTCCATGTAAAAGAGGGCCTTGTCACTCATCCGGCCTTCAAGTCTGAATGCTGCCGGAATCAGGGATTTCATCGTCTCTATGGCATGTGACTTTCCTTTTCCTGACTCCCCGGTGATCGAGACATGCAGCCCCTTGCTGTTGATGACCGATCTGGAGACCAGCGAATGAACCAGGCACTCGGCCACGCTCTGATCACCCTCGTGTGAAGCAGCAAAGGTCTCAAGAAAGAACGCAAGCGGGTCTCCTGAGGTGAGGATATCCTGTGCACGTTGCCGGATCAGGGTATCTTCGTGTTCATGTTCATGCTCATACTCATGCTCATCGTTACCAAGTGTATCACCTGCGACTGTCCGCATGGACTGTACATCAGACTCATTATCATGCTCTTTATCAGATACATCATCAGGCTCTATCCTCCCTTCTGCGATCAGTCTGGCTCTGATTCGCGAACGTTGCAGTGATGCAAGCCGTGCTTCGATACCAGGCTTTACCGGTTCGAACTGTGCACGAAGTTCAGGCCATCGCTGCTGCCCTCCTCCGCACGAGTCATGGTGACATCCGGCAAATATCGCACCGTTTTCGAACTGTATTGCGAACGCACCGTCGTGGTGAGCATCAGAGAACGGGCATGAATCGAGTGAGAAGAGGGTGCCTCCCTGGTACGGTTTTGACGTGTATGAGAGGCCGTACCTGGTCAGCCATGATCCAAGATCAGAAACTGAACTCTCTCCTTGCCTGGCAGATTGCACACGGTCATCAGATTTCCGTTCTGTACCATGTTTCATCGGCATGGTGGCGTTCCCTGATGGATCTTTTAGTGCATCAGAATTTTCAGTGATAAGTGAGACGAGATCGCTGACCCTGACCAGCTGCCGTTCTCCGCATCCTTCTATGATTCTGGCACGCCGGTGCGGCCGGTCTAAAAGATCATCACCTTTGCGTGAGGTGGTCCCATACACCTTCCAGATCCTGGCAGCATTGAAGTTTGCGGTATCAACCCTGCACCGTTCGTCAGAGAACCTCTGGTCAAGCACCCCGAGTACTGATTTGACCAGGTCTCTGCTTACCTCATCGTTTGGAAGATCGATGGCATAGAGAAGGTGTGCCCCGTTCCCTGAATCTGCGAGGATTGGGTCGTTCCATCCACGTTCTGCCAGAAACTGCCGGATTGTGGCGGCAAGACGCAGGGCCTCATCATGCTCGGATTCTGACGACGAGATTCCTGATCTGCGCACGGGATCGATGTCAATCGGCAGCCACCAGCGATGTATGATATCTACATCTGCAGTGGTCTGATCCTGTTTACCGATCCGGTACTTGATCCGGTTCGCCCGTCGTGCCAGGAGATCCCCGCTGATCTCGTTCAGGGTGACATAGATTCCGTGTCCCCGTGGATCCCTATCCTGTGCTCTGATAGCAGCGGCTGCTTTCTCAAAATCGTTGAAGTACCCTGAAGATATGCCGTCCTCACTGAGGATCCTGACCTCGATGACCTGGCCTGGTGAGAAGAGGCAGTGCAGGGTTCCCAGAATCTCGTTGTACTGTCCATCAGCAGTCATACCTTCCCCGACTCACTGGCATACCGGTTTGATGCCATCCGAAAGGTATTCCGTCTCTCGAGGTCTGCAGATACGGCGACCGGTAAGGACCGAAACGAGCGGTCATGAGAACTCCGTGAGCGGTACTGCTCCTCCTGCTTTGATCAGGTACCGTGTCCATCCGTCTTTGTCCAGGATCCAGAACTCAGGGCTTCCGGGGTACCGACACTGTTTGGAGAGCCTGGAAAGTGCCTCGATGTCATTCCTGGTCGAGCCCTTTCTACTGGATTTGACATATATGAACCGGGTATCTCCAAGATTGTTCCAGGCAATCAGGTTGATCCCTATTGGCTCATGAGTGTGACTCTGTGCAACCCTGAGTACCATGTATCCATGCCCGACAAGAAGATCTCTGGGCATGTACACTGCAGTCCGGCTGGTCCGGGAACCTGACGTATCAGATTCCATGGGTGCCCCCGATAGGTATACCAGATGCAGAAACCTGCCCATTTACGGTTGGTTCATATCCGAATTTACAACCATACCTGATGGATATGCTTAAAATTCTACACGGTGATACCTGATCACTCCCCGCTCTGATCGGCCTGCAAGCATGTTCATCTGCCGGGGAGTACATTATGCTCCATCTCCTGTTCTCATATGCTCATCTTTCTGCCGGATTGTTTCTTCATCCCATTGGCAGTGAAACACTGTAATCGTCTCATCTTACTAAAGCTTTTGACTTGCATTTTTTTCAAATGAAAAGTTTTAATATAACACAACGCATTGATGCTTTTTGAAATTTTAAGACCTGTGATTCTCTCTCGGATCTGAAAAAATCGTGCGGATTGTATGATCTGATGAGAAGTACATCGGGGTGCTCATATTCACCATGATTTTTTCATTCCGATTCTGTATCTTCCGTATTTCAACGCCTCTTTGGAACCTTATATACTCCTGCCACCTATCAGATAGTGTCGCAATACAGGCGACAAGGGGGAAAAGATGGGAGATTTTACACAGAAAAGTGTGGTGAAGTCAGCGGTGCGAAAACTTGCAGCACCTATTACTGACTATGCCGCATTCAGCGCACTGATCCAGGATGTCCTGGACAACAATCCGTGGGGATGTACTACCTATGAATCATCAGGGGTAGCAAAGCCTGCGATGGAAAAATCAAAAGAGGCGTATGCAGCCACCATTGTGTACGAGAATGCGGAAGCAAAGACTGTCGGGAGCATTCCGGTCAGGGGGCCGACGATGGCAGCGGTGAACACTGCAGTCACCCAGATCACAGGTGCTGCAGCGATCACTACCGGTATGGGGGCCGGGGTGACTGCTTCGCGTGACAGTTCTGAAGATTCCTTCAGTGCTACGCTCAAATGCCATTCTTCAGGCGGAGAACTCTATTCCGTGACCTTCAAACGTGACAGTGTCACGCTCTCCAGTTATGAGGCTGATACGATCAGAACCGGTCTTGAGTCCTGGGCTGATACGATTGCCATCCTGGCTTAATTATCTCTTTTTTCATATCCGGGGGGAGTATGAAGAAAGAGTGTGTTGTCGGGATGACGTTTGCCATTCTTATCGGGCTTGCCGGTGCTGATCTCATTGCCACAACCATCAGTACCGATGGTTCTGCACTTCTCTCGACTTCAGGGTCTGATGCAAACGGGTCATTTGCATCACGGGTGATGACGGTGGATACCGCCCGTCTGGTTCGGACGGTTCCAGGGGATGAGTCCGGAGATGATCTGGTGGTATCAGGTTCAGGTCCGGTTCTGTTCTCTGATTTTGCGTCAGCGTTGCTGATGGGTTCAGAGGTCTGGGATCGCTGCAGGTTTCTGGATACCGTCAGTGATCGGTCTCCTGGTGAGGTTTCGGTGTACACTGCGGGAATTTTGCAGGGGGGTGAGTTTGATGCCTCCCGGACGATTGACTCCGGTCTATCCGGAGCGACACGGGTGAACGGGTCCGGGCTGTTTGCGTTCGGGTTTCAGGAGACAGGTAACAGGTCTCTGAAGAGCAGGGGGTTTGTGACCGGAAACATGAGTGTGCAGGATCTCTTCAGGTATGGGGGAAAGGTATGATCACTGAACTCGCAGAAGTTGCTGCCGGAGTATCACTCGGGGTTGCGGTGTTGAACGGGCTTGCCGTGTATCATCTGTACCGGCAGTACTGTTCTCTGGCTGAGGTATCATTCGAGTTTGCAGGCAAGGTTCTTGCATCGATCCGGGAAGATGATGGGGAGATTAGTACTGATCCGGTGGTTCTGGCCGGTGAGACGATGGATCACCTGAGCAGGGTATCGGGTATGGTTGCGTGGATCCGGGGTGGGGGATGAACCCTCACTCCCGGCAATGTTGAATGGATATTCAATTTTCCGAGTACCACATATGGGTATCCTTTGGTATCCCTGTGTCATTCAAGACGATCGAGAACAAATTGCTTTACGAACTCTGCTTTTTTGATAGCGTCATACGCTTCTTCTTGTAAGGGGATATAGAAATTTTCACCATACCGAAGATCTACCGCATAGTCGGTAAGCATATCGATCTCTTCTTCCAAAAGTTCCTGAAATGTATTATCTATCTCAATAAAAATTCCGAATCAACCGCATTAAAACGTGAGTTTTCGGGATTTCACAATCATGAAACAAGAGATATGCTTTCAGGTATTTCTCTGCTGCTTGTTGGGCATGAAAACATACGGTATCAAGGGCTGGATCTTCGTGTTCTACTTCATGACATGCATTCTTAAGATCGTTTTCTGCTTTCAGACACCAGAGTTTGACAGATTCCTTCTCTCCGGTCATACCGCAATACCGTCCCGAATCGCATAATATGAGATCCTTCCTTTGTCTTCAAGGCTGGCTGATATATGATCCTTTGAGACAACAAGAATATCCGCATCGATATCAAAATCAAAGATAAATCGTCGCCTTATTTCTGAAATGATTCGTCTCTGTATCAGGCGTTCTATTTGTATAGCACTGACAACAAGAAAATCATAATCACTATCAGGTCTTGCATTCCCCTGGGCTCGACTTCCAAAAAGATACAACTGATCTATTGGAATATTATGTTTCGAGAATTCTTCCCTGATTATGTCAGTGAGATTATGAATGGTTACATCCTTTTTTTGTTGTATAACCGGGGTAGATATACTCATTCAAATTTCTCCATCTGGATTCAGAATATTATCGTCTGCATTACGTTGAGAGGTTCGTATTATTAACAGAGCTTACCATATATTCCTCTTTATCTTTAATCTTACGCTTCCACTCCTAAATGAGTAACTCTTGCACACCTGTATCTGGTACTTATCGTTCCATCTCATCAGAGACAGCGTAAGGCCCTACCTCGCTTGTTAAGGAAAGTGAGTGCAATTTTTGATTTGCGATAAGAGTTAGCAAACCGCAATCTTTATATGCTATCTGCGCAGCACTTCGGGGAAACCCAGAACATGGACCCCCTTTCTTCTGTTGGATCTTCCAATCAATTACTGTGCCTGTTCATGTCAGCGGGTTGGATCCGTGAACCTGAAACACAGGAGATGATTCTTAATTTTAATCTGCCTTTTATCAATTCTACACGTGTGATTTCACAGTCACTGACCATTCATAGGTTTGTGACCGGAAACATGAGTGTCCAGGATATCTTCAGGTATGGGGGAAAGGTATGATCACTGAACTCGCTGAAGTTGCTGTCGGAGTATCACTCGGGTTTGCGGTGTTGAACGGGTTTGCCGTGTATCATCTGTACCGGCAGTACCGTTCTCTGGCTGAGGTATCATTCGAGTTTGCAAGCAAGGTTCTTGCATCGATCCGGGAAGAGGATGGGGAGATTAGTACTGATCCGGTGGTTCTGGCCGGTGAGACGATGGATCATCTGATCAGGGTATCGGGTATGGTTGCGTGGATTCGGGATGGGGGATGAACCCTCACTCTCAATTGTGTTGATTTGAAATAATCGATATGTTTACTGGTATTGATATCCATCGTATAGATGAATATTTCAATCAGGAAATCTGGATGTTATGTCTAATATTGTCTATAATGAAGAGAAGAAGGATCTTCCAATCAATCAATTATGTTGCCTGTTCATGTCAGCGGGTTGGATACGGGAACCTGAAACACCGGAGATGATTCTTAATTTCAATCTGCCTTTTATCAATTCTACGCTTGTGATTTCGGCCTGGCACGAGGAAAGATTAGTGGGAATTGTCAGGGTACTTTCTGATACAATAATCAGATCAACAATTCACGATCTGGTTGTTGATCCTGAGTTCCAATGCAAAGGAATCGGAAGGGAATTACTAAAACGTTGTATTCTGACATATCCAAAAACTGAGTGGATTGTTCAAACAAATGATAGTAATGTAGAGTATTATCTGAAAAACGGTTTTATCAGGTATCCAAGAAATGTTCTTTTCAAACCTTCTGTATGGGATCCGGAATACTAGGCAATAGTTCTCAAATCTGGTTTTTTGTCAGTTTCAGTAGGCACGTTAGAGAATTTCTTACTCAAACTGACGAGGAGCCGATTTACCTGTGTTGAATGGTCAGGAAGGCAACTCCTC
>NZ_JAJRBM010000444.1 GCF_028679455.1 Methanospirillum sp.
ACTGTGTTTCTGTCTGTTGATTATCTCAACGGTAGGAATGGTTGTTGGTGCAACAGAAACAAACAACAGTATACCCAGACCAGGTATGAGTGAATTAAAATCTTCTCATATATTCCTCCCGGGATTTGATAATCTCACCATTCCTACACCCCCGGTTCAGATTAATGATCACCGGAATGTAGGTTCAGCAGCAGAAAACAACAATCAGATCGTTTCTACCCTGACAGTTGCTGATACCGGTATGAACACGATGGGAAATGTAGTCCTTGAGCCTATCACTCCAACTCCTGTAGGTAGCGGGTATTCATATTATAATACCACCGGAACGGATCCAAGTTACCTGATCTATGCCTCCGGAACCTATACACTCCGGGATGGATTTTCAACCGATAACAGTTCTGCACTACGAATTGTGGCATCTGATGTGGTTCTTGACGGAAATGCACAGACAATACTAGGTAACTATACGAATACCGGTATTACCATTTACTCCGGAAAGACAAATACCACGGTCAGAAATTTTGCCGGAATCAGGGAATTTAATAATGGTGTTGATTCCTTCGGCAGCAAGGTTTCTCTCACCAATAATTCATTATCTGACAACTACTATGGCGGTGTCAACGCATCAGGTTCAGATCTCACCATGACTCACAATATACTGTTTAACAATACTGATTTTGGAGTTTTCATGGAGGGCACTGGGGCAGAGATGACCGAAAATAGTGTTCACGATACTGATGGCTTTGGTCTGTACTTTTATGGCAATAACGTATCTCTGTACAAAAATTCAATCAGCAAAAATGGGTATGGAGTTATTTTTCTGGGTAATAATTCGGTGATGGATGGGAACAATATCGTATATAATGAGCATTATGGCACTATGGCTATGGGGAATGGAGCCACATATAAAAACAATATCATCAGCCAGAACGAACAAAACCTGTTATTCATGGCATCTAACACAACGATCAATAATAATACGATCTCGTCAACAACTGATAGTTATGGGCGTGGTATTTATTCAATAGCAAATAATGTGACATTTTCAGAAAATACGATCAATAATAACGCATATGGGATTATCGCCATTGGTGACAAATGCACAGCCAGGAACAACCGAGCTTATTCAAATACTATGTATGGAATAGCAATTCAAGGAGAAAATGTCTCCATATCAGATAACATCATCCGTGATACTGGCCTGTATGGCGTGGCATGTTACGGAAATAATTCTGTAATGCAGGATAACATAGTCACGAATGCAACATTCGGTGCAGGGATCGTTGATATTTATAATACAACAGTCATAGGGAATCAGATTGCCAGTATAAGTCGGTTTGGGATTCTAATCCTGGATTCAGAGGAAGGTACAGGAGAGGGAACAATATATAATAATTTCCTGGGAAGTCAGACAAACATCGGTGGGTACGGTAACTTCAGCAATTATAGTTATATCCTGACAAACCCTGCCGGTCCACAGCGTGGCACAAACGTTGTCGGAGGTCCGTTTATTGCCGGTAATTACTGGAGCAATACCACCGGAACCGGATGGTCTGATCAGCAGACCCCCAATGTTACGGGATATACTACCACTCCCTACGAGTTAGTATCCGGATTATACGACACTGCTCCATTGGTTCCGCAGAAGTCAGTAACCATCAACGCCACTGCAAATGACTGGAGTAATATTGTCCCACGAGGCAACAATTCCTACCAGCCATACACGAACCAGACATTTATTACCCAGGCAAAGCCCGGAGCTGCCCTTACTGATGTGCTTGTAGATTCGAATTCAAAGGGAAATGTGACGAACTGGACTTTCACCCAGTTGTCTGAAGATCATGAGATCCAGGCGATAGGAGATGCAAAACCAGGTCAGGTTCTTGTGTTCTTCAATGCCTCTCCACGGTGGGGAGAGATGCCGTTGACCGTCTCTTTCTCGTCAGACCAATCACTTGGCTCACCAACCTCATGGTTCTGGCAATTTGGAGACGGGGGAACTAATGCCACACAGAACCCGGTTCATACGTATGATACTCCGGGAACATACACCGTGACCCTGCGATCCACGAACAACCAGACCGGAGGGTATGCTCTGTGGAACAACTATGTTACGGTCACAGACGGACCTGTTCCTGAACCCACCCAGACACCGGTGCCGGGAAAGATAATCACCCAGTTCTCTGCATATCCGGCATCAGGGAGTGCACCGCTCACTGTTGACTTCAGGGATATGAGTTCAGGTAATCCGGTATCATGGAACTGGGACTTCGGGGATGGAACGCAATCAACGCTGCAGAACTCGTCTCATATATACACCTCCGCAGGTTCCTATCCGGTTACCTTGTCTGTCACGAACGTAAACAATGGCGCGAGCCTGAGTATTCCAAATGCAGTAGTGGTAACATAACCGGGTTATCGATAAAACCTATTTTTTTACGCGTAACATAGTTCTTGAGAGTGATGGTCCGGTAATTGTTTTCTCTTAAACTATCTTTCAGGAAAACACGTTATCGTGGATGAAATGCATGAAAATAATGGGGAACGGTCCGAACATGCAATGGTGAACTCATATTGTTTGATCTAATCCTTGGATATTATTGCTGTTCTCCAGGATGTTGTAACCCTTTAAATGTTCAGCATGTTTACCTCCCATGAGTTGCTAAAAAGATATATCTTATTTGGTAAAGGGATGTTCAAGTCTGATGGACTTGGAATTCACTGTTTAAGGAAATATTCTCATTCTCATAATCCGGATCCATACGGTACCGCACGACCAGCGTCAGAACTGCAATGGCTACCCCTACGAGAAATGTAACAAAGAAGGTAAGATCAAATCCGGCGGTAAGTACTTCCTGTTGGATAATTGCTGGTGATTTTAAAGTAACACCATAGGAATCGGCAATAGAATTCATCCCCTGGACAAAGAATAAGTTGAAAAAAGCAATCCCCATGGTTAGCGGTGCAAATCGCTCAAGTGACACCAAGGATGAGATCATGCCCTCGTATTTTTTTGGACATGACGTCATGATCATGTTTGAGATCGGAGTCACCATCATACCAATGCCGAAACCCATGAGGCTCAGGCATTCAATAATATACAATACGGTCGTGTCAATTTTGAGGTTTGTGATCATGAAATACCCGGCAATGAGGATGACCGCAGCGATTATCGAGACACGGCGCCCGCCGATGCGGTCATAGAGAATTCCGGCCAGAAATCCGGAGATCATCACTGCAAAAGACTGGGATGTCAGAATAAGTCCGGCACTAGCAGTAGAAAATTCTTTGACATATTCCAG
>NZ_JAJRBM010000445.1 GCF_028679455.1 Methanospirillum sp.
ACGGATTGAAGAGCGGAATGGCTTTTCATTTGCAGAACTTGACAGTACCGGTATGTTGTACCGGGCTGATATGCTTGTACCGGCAACACTTGTAGAGAAGTTGGGAAGGACTGAAGATCGAGCTGAAGATATCCGTATGGTTGAGAAAGAACGGGCAGATACCCGTGATAATGGATTCTCGGAGTTACCAAATCTTGATAGCGCATGCAACGGTGCAGGATAGTTCTTCCTTTCTCTTTCTTTTCGTTAAACTCTGGAAAAGGTCTGATTATTTACGAAACTTGTTATGCTCACGTATAAGTAGCAATATGTTCAAATAGGTAAGGAGGTTTGATTACTGGTGCCAGAAGAAATAATACCGAGCACAAATATCGGCGTTGTCGGGCATGTGGATCATGGAAAGACCACACTCGTCAATGCACTTACAGGAGTCTGGACCGACCGGCATAGTGAGGAGATGAAACGGGGTATCTCCATCCGGCTCGGATATGCAGACGCAGTCTTTTACCAATGTAAAAAATGCCATGGACCTGAAGGGCTTACCACCAAACCGGAATGTCCGCGATGTGGAGGAGAAACAGAACCGGTTCGTGCGGTTTCATTCGTGGATGCACCGGGTCATGAGACCCTGATGGCAACCATGCTTTCGGGTTCTGCCCTTATGGACGGGGCAATGCTCGTTATCTCAGCATCTGAACACTGTCCGCAACCCCAGACCAAAGAACATCTGATGGCACTGGAACTGGTTGGGATCAAGCGGATTGTGATCGTCCAGAATAAGATCGATGTCGTTACCCAGAAGGATGCAGTCCGGAACTATGAGGAGATCAAGGCGTTTGTAAAGGGTACCATCGCTGAAAATGCACCGATCATTCCGGTTTCAGCACAGAAAGATATCAATGTCTGGGCACTGCTCCATGCCCTGGATGAGACAATTCCTGAACCATCGCGAAAACCGGAAGCTGATCCAATCATGCTGATTGCCCGATCTTTTGATGTGAATAAACCTGGATGCAGTTGGAAAGATGTAAAGGGTGGAGTAGTCGGAGGTTCATTGATCCGGGGAATAATCAATGATGGCGATGAGGTCGAGATACGTCCGGGTATCCAGAGTCAGGTTGAGAATAAGATCCGATGGGATCCAATCGTAACGAAAGTAACAGAAATTCATAAGGGTCAGAAAAAGGTTCACGTAGCAACACCCGGAGGTCTGCTCGCTATCGGTACCAAACTCGACCCTGCCATCACGAAGAGTGATATGCTCTCCGGCCAGGTTCTTGGCCATGTTGGGAAACTTCCTCCGGTATGGGACAAGATGTGGTTCTCGGTGCGACTCATGGAACGTGTCGTCGGAGCAAACAGCGAACTTGATATCGAACCTCTCAAGGCACGCGAACCGTTGATGCTTTCGGTCGGGACAGCAGTGACCGTAGGACTTGTTACCAACACGAAAAAGGACGCTGCCGAGGTTACTCTCAAACGGCCTGTCTGTGCAGAGATTGGATCCCCAATCGCAATCAGCCGACAGGTTGGAGGAAGATGGCGTCTGATCGGGATGGGTATGTTGATCGAGTGACTGCCCTGATCGACACAAATGCGTTTCTTATGACCTCCCAGTTCAGAATCGATCTGCTTGAAGAGCTCAAATGGATGATGGGGGTCATACGGCCGTGTGTTCCGGACGTAGTGATTCGTGAACTGGAGGGGCTTGCACGTGGCAGGGGGAATGATGCGTCTGCTGCACGTCTTGGTCTTCGGTTTGCGCAGCAGTGCACAGTGGTGCAGATGGATGGTAACGAGGGTGAACCTGTGGATGATCAGATCCTCTCCTATGCACGGAGAGAACGATGCAGGGTAGTCACCAATGATCGTGATCTCCGGAACCGTCTGTTGGATGAAGGGTTGGAAGTAATTTCGCTGAAAGGAAAGCAGAAACTTGAGATCATCAGGAGATAGGGATGTATTACAGATTAAAGATGGTAGATAAGGTCAGGGTTCCTCCAAACCGGCTTGGAGAGGATCTTGAGACCGTTATTCTGGATGTTCTTCAGGAACAGCTTGAGGGCAGCATTGACAAGGAGATAGGAATTTTCATCGCGGTAACCAGGGTGACCCGGATTGGCGAGGGTGAGATGATTCCTGGTGACGGGGCAGTCTTTTATGATGTTGATTTTGAAGGACTTGCAATCAGGCTGACTCTTCAGGAGATCATCGAGGGAATTGTTGTTGAGACAACCGGTTTTGGTGCTTTTATAAGCCTCGGCCCGATTGATGCCATGCTTCACGTGAGTCAGATCTCTGATGAATATATCAGTTATGATGAGAAGAACTCACAACTCATCTGTCAGGATTCTGGTCGTCATATCGGGGTGGGTGATGTCGTCAGGGCACGGGTTGTTACACTTTCACTCAGCGAGCGTGAACCCCGTGAGAGTAAGATCGGACTGACCATGCGCCAGGCAGGACTTGGAAGTCTCATCTGGCTTGATGAAGATATGAAAACCGAACAGAAAGAGAAGGACAATCAAGGGGCTGCCTGATTATGGCTGCGACCAAGAAAAAGCAACTCTCGGTCTGTCGGGATTGTCATCGTGTGGTTGAGGGAGCTTCCTGCTCGATTTGTGGTACAAATAATCTTACCACGGACTGGACCGGATATCTGGTAATAATTGACCCTGAACATAGTGATGTTGCCAAACGAATGAATATCACCCTTCCCGGGAGATATGCACTTAAGGTTCGCTGATGTTAAGACTCCCCGAAGATCAGCGCCATCTCTTTCAGCGACCCTTTGGAACCCTGTATTCCTCTCTTGATCCGGTTATTCCGCTTCTGGTGGGGAAACTCTTTTTCAGTGTGGGTGATGTGGTAACCGATCATCTTCTCCAGGCCGGGTATCCCCCTGCAATTGCAATTATCGATGGTCAGACCATGCGTCGTCCTCATAATGGTGTCGAAATTCCTGCATACCAGATTACTCATGTGACAAACCCTCCGGGCTGCATCAGTTCAGATCTCATCCAGGCAACCAAAACAGCAGTTGCAGTTGGTAAAACGGTTATTCAGGTTTCTGGTGAGGAGGATCTTGCGGTGCTCCCACTTGCCCTGGCATCTCCTGATGACTCCCTGATCCTCTATGGCCAGCCAGGTGAAGGTCTGGTAGTTCTGGAGATCTCTCCTTCAGTAAGGGAAAAGGCACGAAATTTTCTTGAAAAATTTGAATCAGTACCCGATTCGTGATGGCCGCGCAGATATATATTCTGGAACAGCATACCAATAGAGGATCTCTATGGAGATTTCAATAACTTCTAATAAACAGAATGAACTTCTGTCCCGCAGGGAAGTTGAGTTCACTCTAACTTATAACGGTGCTACCCCATCGCGGAAGCTGGTTCAGGCCAAACTTGCTGCAATGGTGAACGCAGGAAAAGACCAGGTTGTTCTCGATACAATGAAGTCCAGGTTCGGTATGTGCCTGTTGACCGGATCGGCACGGGTCTACCAGAGCAAGGATGACTTGGTAAAACTGGAGCGGGCCTATCTCATGACTCGGGGAGGAGTTGCTGATGAGGTCTTTGGTGCTCAGGATGCGCCGTCTGAAGACGCTGCGGAGGCATCGTAAGGAGGTTGGAGTATGGCAGCAAAAGGTAAAAAAGTAACAAAATCTCTTAAGCGTTCAGCATACTTCACCGTAAGTGGAAAGACTGCGACCCCGTCACGCCGCTATTGCCCACGTTGTGGTCCCGGCGTCTTTATGGGCGAGCACAAAGACCGCGCAAGCTGTGGCAAATGCGGTTACACTGAATTTAAAAATAAAGCCTGATGCAGATATCAGGACCGGTGCTGGGGATCGAAGGAACTGCCTGGAACCTCAGCGCTGCTGTTTTTGATGCCGATCTTATAACCCTGAAATCAAACCCGTATAAACCGGTTCAGGGAGGTATTCATCCACGAGAAGCAGCTCAGCATCATGCGGCTGAAATCGGTGGACTGATCAATTCTGTTCTTGAGGAAAGTCCCCGACCGGTAGCAGTTGCTTTTTCACAAGGCCCCGGACTAGGTCCCTGTCTGCGGATAGTGGGGACAGCGGCCCGGGCCCTGGCTATGTCTCTGCATGTTCCCCTGATCGGAGTGAACCATTGTGTTGCCCATGTGGAGATCGGAAGATATGCATCAGGGTTTGAAGATCCGATCGTTCTGTATGCGAGCGGAGCAAACACCCAGGTTCTTGGATATCTGAATAACCGGTATCGGATATTTGGTGAAACACTTGATATCGGGATCGGCAATGCGATCGATAAATTTGCCCGGAGTAAGGGTTTGTCGCATCCAGGGGGCCCGCATATTGAGAAACTGGCTCTGGAAGGTTCGTATATCCCGTTGCCTTATACGGTTAAAGGAATGGATTTGGCCTTTTCCGGTCTCATTAGTGCTGCGAAAGATTCGTCTGCGCCGATAGCAGATGTCTGTCATAGTCTGCAGGAGACTGCCTTTGCGATGTGTGTGGAAGTGACCGAGAGGGCTCTTTCGCAGACCGGGAAGGATGAGATGATCCTGGTAGGCGGGGTGGGTGCAAATCGTCGCCTTCAGGAGATGCTTCGTATCATGTGTGAGGCGCGGGGGGCTTCATTTGCAGTTCCTGAAATGCAGTTCATTGGAGATAACGGAGCGATGATCGCCTATACCGGTCGCCTGATGCTTGCACACGGGTCTACGATTCAGGTTAAAGATTCACGGGTCAATCCCTCGTTCCGTGCAGATCAGGTACCAATTACCTGGCGTTGTCCAAGCAAGGTTCAAAGACCGGTATCTTCTGATTCTGGTGATGAAGTAACCAGAGGAGCGGAGGCGGTTGTTGAACTCGGTGAGCGTTTTGTGATAAAACGAAGGGTTCGTAAACAATATCGCCATCCTGATCTGGATGGGCGCCTGATTTCAGAACGGACAAGAGCAGAAGCGCGGCTGATTAGCGAAGCACGGAAATACGGTGTTCCCACGCCGATTATCAGTGATATCGCTGCTGACACCATAGTCATGGAACGAATTGCAGGGGCGAAACTGAAGGATGATCTGAGCCCGTCTTCACTCACTCAAACTGGTCGAATGGTAGGCCTTCTCCACGGAGCCGGTCTTATTCATGGTGATCTGACGACCTGTAACATGATTATGAGAGATGGGAGTTGTTGCCTTCTTGATTTTGGGCTTGGATATAATTCGACCGAGATTGAAGCACGGGGCGTTGACATTCATGTTCTGTTTCAGGTACTTGAGAGTACAGCATCCGATGATAAGGAGTTGAAACAGGCATTCAGTGAGGGGTACCGTGAGACCTTTCCTGATGCTGATGAAGTTCTGGTCCGTGAACATGAAATTGATCTGCGGGGGAGATATTTGTGAAGATTACCTTTGTGACGAGCAATCATCATAAGGCATATGAAGCAGCCGGGATTTTAGAAGGACTCGCAGAAGTTGAGCATGTTCCATTAGAATGCCCTGAGATCAGACATGAGTCTGTAGCAGAGGTGGCAAAGGGCAAGGCAGCATTTGCCTATGCAGCTCTTGGTCGTCCGGTGATAACCGATGACACCGGCTTTTTTGTGACTGCCTTGAACGGGTTTCCTGGATCCTGCGCTGCATATGTTCAAAAAACGATTGGAAATTCAGGCATTCTTCAGTTACTGTCAGATAAACCAGATCGTTCAGCATGGTTTGAAACCGGGATAGCTTATGCTGATGCAGATGGAGTGTCTGTATTTGTCGGGAGAATTGAGGGTACCGTTGTATCCCCGAAGGGAACGATGGGATTTGGGTATGATCCAATTTTTGCAGTTGAAGGAAAGACCCTGGCTGAAATGAGCGCAGAAGAGAAGAATGCAGTTTCTCATCGGGGTCGTGGGCTTCGCGCTTTGAGGGAATGGATACTACAGAGGTGATATCGTCCCGGGTTTTTTACCGCCTGAAAGATCGCTCACGGTTGTATACTTGTGATGATTCCGTTGAGTTCATCTCCATAACACTTATGTGAAGTAAGAACCTTCTTTATAGGACAGATAGTTCGATTGGAGTAATATCATGGGACGTTTTCCTGAGGCAGAAGCACGACTGCTTAATGTAAAAGTTTGTATGCACTGCAACGCACGAAATCCTGTTCGTGCAACAGCATGCAGAAAGTGCGGCTACAAAAATCTGAGACCAAAGAACAAAGAGCGTAAAGCCTGATAGTTCAGGCGCTATAATACGTTACTCTTTTTCCTCTCGATGCGTATTCTCCTTTAAATGTCTCGATGTTTCGTTTGTATCCGATACGATCCGTAATTCCTATCGAGCGAAGTTTTTCGCGCACCTGCATAACTTCATCTTCGTTCTCCCAGTCTGCGGTGTACACATAGAAAACCTTCCTGATATCTCGTGAATCCGGGTCTTTCTTTGCGGTAGATACCTTTGCAGAGATGCCCAATTCATTCAACCAGGTCATATCCCGGATTTTTTTCCATAATTCGTCGACCACATCTGGCATGACAAAGATGAGCCATTTTCCTGCCTTCTCATCCTCGGTTGCGTGGGGATCAGCATCTGGTGCATCCTGAGCAATCCAGTATGACTGGACAGTTTTCGTGGGGATTATTCCCTCCCCATCTATGATAAGCCGGTACATTTCATCCGGTGATGTGAACCGCTCCTCTAATCTTGTTGCCAGTTCCGGGTATATCTCACTGAATTTGGAGTAAATATTGTTAAAATCTGTCTGAAATGGAATTCCCTTTTCTACGAGTTGATAGAGCGGTTCTTTTCTGAGATGAAACTGTGTAGTAAGATAGTGTTCAAAGATCCCGTATGCAATATCTGCCAGGGATTCTATCTCGCTCCTGTCCATGTACAAGGATTGTGGAGGGTACTAAAAAAGATAGTTATTTGATCAGGGTTGACCCCTGATCAGTTGCTTTGATTGTCTCTCTAATGAGAATATTGTGAGATCCTGACTGGTCAGGAATACTTAATAACTTGGTTTGAACTGCGGATACCGGTGGCTAATGGTCCTCCATGCCTGTTCTGCTGCGGTCTGATCTGCGGCAGCCTGATCATAGACATCCTCAATTGCGTCCATGTATATATGCCCCTCACCTGAATGTCCTTTATAATCCTGCATTTCTTCAGCTGCTTTCATATCATAATACAGGAATTTTGTTATGTTCTTGGCTTCACCATACAGTTGAGGGCTCACGTTCTTTTTTACCAGTGAATAATAGATAGACTGGAGTTCCATGAGTTCACTATCTACTACACGATGAGAGGTAAGGTTAAGAATTGCGTAATCAGCGCGTTCAAGGAAGGATTGATCCTCATACGGTTGTGAAGTATTGGGCGCTTTCAATTGAACAGACATGGATGATGGTTCCACCCCGCTGACAACAGCAGATACTGCAAGGAGGAGCGTAAAGGCTACTACTCCAAGAGTAATGAATGAATAATTCATAGGAGTATTTTCTCATCCGGAGTGATGAACGTGATCCCTGTAGGTGACTATGGAGAATTCTGATATTGTATGTCGAAAACCGGTTACTGGTTTTTACGTGATATGATATGGTAAAATTTCCTGTACTGCTCATAGATCTGGACAACACCTTGTATGATTTTGCTGCTGCGATGGATAAGGCTAGTAATGCAGTTATTAGGATGATTGGTACTGGTGATCCGAAAGAGTTGATCCGGGCATGTATCTTCTCTCCATATGGGGTTGAAAACCTTCAGACTCTGATAGATTATCTACAGAATCAGGGAATTGAAGATAAATCTGTTCTAACAGCAGCATGTGACACGTTTGATAGAACTAAAAGGGAGGCCATTACCCCGTTCCCCGGGGTGGTACAATGCATGCAACAAATTTTCGATGCTGGTATTCTGATAGGGGTCGTCACCAATGCTACTTCGTTCCATGCACATGAGCGGCTCAGCCTGATCGGAGTCAGTTTCCTCATCCATCGGTTGTTCTCTCCAGATACCACCGGGTTTAAAAAACCTGATCCCGGAATGTTTCATCATGCTGCAGATGTTATGGGGTACCCTTCACATCGAATTTGCGTTCTTGGGGATAACCTTCGTAATGATATTGCTCCTGCTCAAGAGGCAGGGATGTATGGTGTTCATGCCCGATATGGTGATCGACTCCCTGTGGAGTTTGCAGGAGATACGATAGCAGATGCTTGTATTGAATCATTCAAAGATATTATCCCGATTCTAGGATTACGTAACGAATCATTTGATTAGTTACCATACGATGATTTCCCTCTATTATGATTCTGCATCTGAATGCGTCCCTCTCAAGGGTGACCATTTGATGAATTGCATAAACAATCTTTTTTCATCCTTCTTGCAGAATATGATACAACGCAATATGGTTTGGGATCGTATTCCTTCATTTCACCGCCTGATACTGCTTGTTTCCGTAATGATCATTGTATTGGCAATGAGTACTCTGATTTACCTCCTAATTACCCCTGTATTTGGCCAGGTTGGACAGAATATCTACTCCGGAAATGGCTTGATATTCTCTGAATCCGGTCTCACATTGTTCATCCAAATTATCGTGATTATTCTGGCAGGTCTTGGTGCGTTATCAATAATTGCCTATTGGACATTCATTCGATATTATTGCCGGTATATTGAAGATATTGGTCATTATATTGATCTTGCGGTGATCTCCGGGAGGAATGAATATTCAGTTTCTGAAAAAGTTCCTGCAAATTTTTCTCATCTTACCAGTTCAGTCAGAAGTGTCATGAGTAGTCTTGAAGCAAAAAGTACTGACATTATCCGAACCGAACATGCCAGAAAATCCGTAGAGATCAGATGGGAAATTCTCTTTTATTCAGCCTTAGAAGCGATACTAATCGGAGATGATGAGGGTGTTCTGATCTGTAATCCCAGGTTTGAAGAGATTTTAAAGATAAAATCTCAGGACCTTGTAGGAGTTGCAATTCAGAATCTGCCGATCCATTCTGTCGTCGGTGATGGGAGTCAGTCTCTGGTGGAAATCTGGAATCGATCGCACACTGAAGGTGAACGGTTTCTCTGGACCATCCAACCCTGTAAAGACGGGTTACCAACTGTCACTCCTGTGGTTCTTGATGTAAACCTCCGGTTTGTGATGATGAATGGAAAGATATTGCGCTTTTTGATCTGTCGGAATATTTCTGAGGAAATGAGGTTGCATGGTGAACAGGAACTTGCCATCAGACAGATTGATAAGAATCTTGGTCAACTCGCTGCGCTCAACGATGAAATTAGGAATCCGCTCACGCTGATCGCAGGTTGGAGCGATCTTGACGATCATCCGAACCGTGAGAAGATCATGGAAGGGGTCAGGCAGATCAATGCGATTGTTGATCGAATCGATTCAGGGTATGAAGAATCTGAGAAAGTCAGGAGATATCTACAAAAAAACATCGATGGATACATGAAAAACAGTATGCTCAAGTAAAAAATGAATGTGATTATGCCTGAAAAATAGGGATAATCAGGTGGCAGTAATATACCTGCTCTTGTATGCAGTACTCATCTTTCCTGCCTTACTTATGGTAAGTCTCACAGAATAGACTCCTTTCTTTTTATATGCATGGATGGGATTTTTCTGGTAAGAATATCCTCCGTCACCGAAATTCCATGCCCATGTGGATGGCTGACCAATGGAGGTGTCGACAAATTGTACATACAATGGAGCCCTCCCTGAAAGAGGGGATGCAATATAAGAGGCTGTCAGAACACCAGGCTGCTGGGTAGGTATTGGCGTCACGGTCGGTGTGGGACTTATTGATACACCGATCGCAGATGCTGCATTTAATCTGCCCCCTGTGGTTACCTTTCCTGATAATGAACTCAGTTTATCTACTGAATTCAGGATTCGATCCCGAATCTGTGTCCTGGTCATTGAGGGACTTTTAGCTTTCAGAAGTCCGGCCACCCCTGATACATACGGAGTTGCCATGGAAGTGCCTGA